>NZ_JBFAZH010000439.1:0-5818 GCF_040681735.1 Actinoplanes sp. NPDC051633
GGCCGGTAGCCCAGCTTCAGGATCTCGTCGTAGACCGCGTCGACGGTGGCCGGGTCGTCGGACAGGATGCCGTGTGCGCGGACCGTCTCGATGCCCAGCTCCTCGTGGGCGCGGGCCAGGGCGTCGCGCAACTCGGATCCGATCGGCCGGCCGCCGGTGGTGTCCGGTGACAGCAGGTGGCTCAGGTGTTCGCAGCCGACCATCGCCTGCCACACCCGGTGCAGCGGCGTCGCGGCCGTCCCGACCCGGACGGTGACCCGCGCGTCGGCTTCTGCCGTGGCGACCTCGACCGGCGCGGAGAGCGGCCCGAGGGCGGTCACGGTGGCCAGGGCGGCGACCGCGTAGTACCCGCCCCGGCCGGAGGTCGTGTCGGCGAACGGCCCGTGCGGCACGGCGAGCACGTCACCGCCGCCGAAGTCGGCCACCTCGAACGGCCCGTCCGCCGAGGCGGAGCGGTAGATCGCGTACCCGATGGCGCCCGGCACCGGATCCCACGAGATCGTCACCTGCTCGCGGCCCTCGACCGCCCGCACCCCCGACGGCGCCGGCAGGGCGGCCGGCGCCGCGTCGGCGGGTGACGAGGCGGGGGACGAGCGGTCCTGTGCGCCGCCGGCGCCCATCAGGGCGGCCCAGCTCTGCTGGGCGGAAGTCACCGTCATTACCGAACCCCCAACTGGGGCAGCTCCTGACGGGCGGGGATGTTGAACGTCTCCCGCGCCAGCAGTGGCCGCACCCGCCGCTCGAACGAAGGTGTCACGAACGCGCGCTTGATCACGTCGTTCGCCAGGGTGTTACCCAGCGCGCCCATGATCATCGCTTGGTCGAGCGAGAGGTATCGCTTCGCGACCTGCCCGGTGCCCACGTTGACGGTGTCGTAGAAGCCGCCCGGTCCGTAGGCGTCGAAGTTGGCCTTCAGGCGCGCGAGGTTGGCGGCGGCCGGGCGGGGCGCGTAGGGCAGGGCGAGGAACGCGGCGTGCGGCGTGACGACACCGTCGCCGTAGTCGGGGGCGGGCCCGGCCGGGCGGCACGCGCCGAACCCGGCGTCGTAGTTGGACTTCTGCACGTCCGACGGGTAGCCGAGGGTGTCCATGCCCATCGCGTCGACGCCGTAGACGTCGTACCCGCCGGCCGGGTTGGACGCCGGCGAGAAGCCCCAGTAGCCGTACCCGGCGTCATTGAGGCCGTGCTCGATCTGCCCGGCGACCGTGGCCGGGTGGTTGCGGCCCCAGGACCGCGGACCCCACTTGGCCTCGGGGACGAACAGGTCCGGCATCAGCGCCTCGAACATGTCCCCGCCCCAGGACGGCACGAAGGTGATGCCGCGGTAGCGGTACGAGCCCTCGTAGACGGTGCGGCCCAGGTGGGTGGTGGTGAAGCCCTGCGGCTGCATCTCCTGCCACGAGTAGTCGCAGTTGTCGGGCAGTGTGCGCATGGTGTCGAAGTAGGCGGTGGCGGGGATCTGCCCGGCGCCGATGCCGAGGTAGGTGGCGATCCGCGGCTCGGTCACGGTGATGTCGTAGTGGTTGCAGGTGAACCAGACGCCGTTCTGCGGCACCGAGCAGGTGCCGGGCGGCTCGGTGTCCCAGAAGCCGCCGCGCAGCAGGCCCCGGGTGCCGATCGGCGAGACCGCGGCCGGGTTGTAGTAGAAGCCGAAGTTCATCTGCGGCAGGACCCGGTCGACCTTGCGGGACAGCGACGGGTACGCGCCGCGGACCACGTGCAGGGCGGCGGCCAGCCAGCCGTTGTCGACGCTGGACAGGAACGGCGTCACCACCGAGCCGTCCTCGGGCCAGGTGGTGAGCACGGAGCCGTCGGCCGGGTCGTACCAGTTGTAGAACATGCCGGACGCGGTGTGGTGGCGCAGCGTCGCGAGCGTGTCCAGGGTCTGCGTGATGCGGGCGCGGGCCTCCCGCTCGGAGATGATCTTCAGTTTGTCGGCGACGACGGCGGACCACATGTATCCGCCGATGTTGGTCGGCGAGGTGTACGCGCCGGGGGTGGACAGGTCGCCGGTGATGTTGTCGGAGACCAGGCCGGTGTCGGGGTCGGTCATCGCGACCAGCGACTTCCACGTGTCCCGGGCGTAGCCGAGCAGGGCGCGGTCCTGCCCTCCCGCCACGGCGGCGGTCCCGCCCGTCAAGATCAACATCAACATCAACGACATGAGGGGTACGAGCAAACGTCTCATCGCACGGCTCCTACTTGAGTGCCGGCCTATTTCAGACCGGTGGTGGCGATCCCGCGCATGAAGTGCCGCTGCAGGACCAGGAAGACGATCAGGATCGGCAGCACGACGACCACGGAACCGGCCAGCAGCAGGCCGAAGTCGGTGCGGTTCTGCCCGACGCTGTAGAGGGCGAGCGCGACCGGCAGGGTGTACTTGTCCTCGGTGGTGGCCACGACCAGCGGCCACAGGAAGTTGTTCCAGCTGGACAGGAACGTCAGGATGCCCAGCGTCGCCAGCGCCGGGCGGCACAGCGGCAGCACGATCCGGAAGAAGATCCGCCACTCGCCGGCGCCGTCCACCCGGGCCGCCTCGATCAGGTCGTCGGGGATGGTGCCCAGGAACTGCCGCATCAGGAACACCCCGAACGGACCGGCCAGGAACGGCAGGATCAGGCCGGCGTACGAGTTGGCCAGCCCCAGGTTGGAGACCAGCACGAACTGCGGCACGAACAGCACCATCCCGGGCACCATCAGCATGCCCAGCACGACCAGCAGCAGCGCCCGCTTGCCGGGGAAGTTCAGCTTGGCCAGGGCGTACCCCAGCAGGGAGCAGAACAGCAGGTTGCCCACGGTGACCACGAGCGCGACCAGGGTCGAGTTGAAGAAGTACAGCGGGAAGTTCAGCCGGGTGAACAGCTGCCGGAAGTTCTCCAGCGTCCACGTCTCGGGCAGCCACGTCGGCGGCACCTGGCGGATCTCCGCCTCCGGCTTCACCGATGCCAGCAGCATCCACAGGAACGGCCCGACCACGACCAGCACGCCCAGGCCCAGCACCACGTACAGGGAGATCTTCGCGACCCGGTCCTTCGGCCGCTGCGAAACGGTGACCACGGCCATGTCAGTCCCTCTCCCCGAGCAGCCGGAACTGCAGCACCGACAGCGCCACGATCGCGATGAACAGCACGTAGCTGGCCGCGGCCGCGTAGCCGTAGTTGCCGAAGCCGAACTGGTTGTAGATGTGGTACGACACGCTCAGGGTCGAGTTCAGCGGCCCGCCCTGGGTCATCACGAACGGTTCCTCGAAGACCTGCAGGAACCCGATGCCGGTGATCACCGCGCCGAAGAGCATGGTCGGGCGCAGCATCGGCAGTGTCACGTTGCGGAACTGCTGCCAGCGCGACGCGCCGTCCAGGGTGGCCGCCTCGTACAGGTCGGCGGGGATGCCCTGCAGGCCGGCCAGGAACACCACCATGAGGAAACCGAACCCGCGCCAGACCGCCATCACGATCAGCGACGGCAGTGCGGTCGAGGTGCTGCCCAGCCAGTGCGGGCCCTCGATGCCGACCAGCCGCAGCAGGTTGTCGACGACGCCGGCGTCCGGGTCGAGCAGGAACCGCCAGATCACCGCGATCGCCACGATCGAGGTCACCACCGGCAGGTAGAACCCGACCCGGAACGCCGCCCGGAACCGCAGCAGGCCCGAGTTCAGCGCCGTCGCGGCGGCCAGCGCGACGATGATGTTCAGCGGCACCCCGACCACCACGAAGATCAGCGTGTTGACCGAGGCCTTGACGAACAGGTCGTCGCTGAACAGCCGGGTGAAGTTGTCCAGCCCGACGAAGTTCACCGCGAGCGGGTTGCGCAGGTCGGTGGCACGCAGGTCGGTCAGGCTGAGCACCAGCGAAGCCACCACGGGCAACGCCATGAACACCAGGAACAGGGCGGTGAACGGCGCCGCGAAGCCCCAGCCGACCAGCGACCGGCGCTTCTTCTTCGCCGGCGGCCCGGCCGCGTCCACGGCGGCCGGGCGTACGTCCACGGCGGTCACGTCAGCTGCCCGTACCGATCGAATCGGCCTTGCTCTGCACGGTCTTGGCGACCGTGGCCGGGTCCTCGCCCGACTTGGCCAGCTTCTCGGCCTCGGTGTCGAACGCCGCCGACACCTGCTCCCACGTCGCGAACGTCGGCGGTGCCTTGGCGTCCTTGAGCTGCTCGCCGAACACCTTCAGGAACTTGTCGTCGGCCAGCGCCGGGTCGCTCCACGCGGACTGCACGGCCGGCAGGTCGCTGGTCGCCTGGTACCACTTGGTCTGCACCTCGGGCTTGGCCAGCCACTGCAGGAACTTCCAGGCGCCGTCGCGGTTCTTGGCGTCCTTGAACACCGCGACGTTGGAGCCGCCGATGAACGACGTCGCCGACTTCTGCTTCGGCATCGGCGCCACGGCGAACTTGTCCTCGAACCCGGCCTTGCCCTGCTCCTTGATCAGGCCCACGTGCCACGGCCCGGACATGAACGCGGCGATGTCACCCTTGACGAAGCCCGGCTCCAGCGCGCCCTCGGCCAGCTCGGTCGGCGCCAGCTTCTCGGTGAAGAACGACTGGTAGTAGCGCAGCGCCTCGACCATCTCCGGCGAGTCGAACGTGTACTTGTCGCCGTCGGCGACGTTCGCGCCGTTCGACCACGCGAACGGCATGATCGACTGCCACGAGCCGGTCTTGCCGGGCTGCAGGTTGATCCCCCACTTCGCGCCGGCGCCCTGCATCCCCTTGGCCATCGCCTTGAGGTCGTCCCAGGTGGCCGGCGGTCCCGTGATGCCGGCCTTCTGCGCGATGTCGGTGCGGTAGAAGATCACCCGGGTCTCGACGTACCAGGGCACGCCGTACGAGGTGTCGTTGACGACCGTGGTGTCCCACGCGCCCGGGAAGTAGCTCTCCTTCTTGAACAGGTCCTGCGGTGTCGGGTCCAGCGCGCCGGACTTGGCGAACTCGCCCTGCCAGGTGGTGCCGATCATCGACACGTCCGGGGTCTGCTTCGCCGCGATCGCGCTGGCGATCTTCTGGTGCGCGGCGTCCCACGGCACGGCCGTCACGGTGACCTTCGCGTCCGGGTTCTCCTTGGTGAACTCTTGCGCGAAGGCGCCGAGCTTCTCACCCTCGGTGCCCATCGCCCACACCGTGATCTCGCCGCTGGCCTTGCCCTCGGCCACCGACTTGGCCTGTTCCTCGCCGCCGCCGGATTCCCGGCCACAGCCCGCCACGGTCAGCGCGGCGGCGGCCGCCACGCAGATCAGCGCCCGCATCGGTCGTCTCATCATCGAGTCTCCTTGGGGTGGGCACCGCAGCTGCGCCGCACGACGAGCTGGGTGGGAAGGATCCGGCGCCGCGCGGGCACCGGCCGGTCGTTGTTCTCGCGTTCGGTGATGCGCTCGTGCAGCCAGCGCGCCGCGGTGGCGCCCAGCAGCCGCATCGGTTGCGCGACCGTGGTCAGGCCGGCGAAACGGGCCGCCATCAGGTCGTCCCAGCCGGTCACCGCCACGTCGCCGGGAATGGTCGCGCCGGCTTCGTCGGCGGCCAGGTGCGCGCCGAGGGCGACCTCGTCGTTCGCGCCGACGATCGCGTCCGGTGGGTGCCGCAACAGCTCGGCGGCGGCCTCCCGGCCGCTGTCCAGATCGAGATCGCAGGGTACGGGGACGGGCGCGGCGATCCCGTGCCGGGCCAGCGCCTTGGCCAGCCCCGCATACCGGCCCGCCACGTCGGGCGAGCCCGCCGGGTCGCCGAGGAACGCGAACCGGCGATGCCCGTGGCCGATCAGGTGCTCGGCGAGTCGTTCCGCGGTCTGCTGGTTGCGGGTGCGGATCGTGTCCACGCCCCG
>NZ_JBFAZH010000440.1:0-5814 GCF_040681735.1 Actinoplanes sp. NPDC051633
CCGCCGCCCGTGCCTGCGCGGCGGCGTTGCGCGCCCGTGCGGCCTGCTGCGACGAGACCCCGGACTGGCGGCCCGCCTCATCGGCCGCGACGCCCGCCGCGTCCGCGTTCGCGCCGGCCTGCTTCGCCGCCGCGGCCGCCCGCTGCGCCTGCGCCAGCGCCCGGTCGCGCTCGGCCCGGACCTGCTCCAGCTGCTCCGCCTTCGCCGCCGCGTCGCGGGCCGCCTCGGCCGCCTCGCGCGCCAGCCGGGCATCGCCCGCGTTGAGCCGCGCCGCTGCGGCCGCCCGCTGCGCCCGCGACGCCGCCTGCGCGGTCAGCGAGGCCGCCGTGGTCGCCTTGCGGGCCGCGTCCGCCGCCACGCGCGCCGCGCGCATCGCCGCGTTCGACGCCGCCACGGCCTCCCGGGCCGCGTCCGCCGCACCCTCGGCCGCGTCCGCCGCCCGGCCGGCGGCCGCGGATGCCTTGCGCGCGTCGTTGCCCGCCGCCCGCGCCTCGCTCTCGGCCGCCTGCGCGGCGCGTTTCGCCTCGGTCGCCGCGTTGGCCGCCCGGTTCGACGAGTCCTCGGCCGCCAGCGCCTCCTGCGAGGTGGTCTCCCCGGCCTGCCGGGCCTGCTCGACCAGGCTGCGGATCGAGGCCAGCTCGCGGTCGCGCGCCCGGGCCACGAACTGCCCCGACACCAGGAACTCCTGCAGCTCCTCGGCGCTGCCGGCGAGCGCCTGCGACGCCGCCGCGTCGAGCACCGGGCCACTGTTGTTGGCCCCGCCGGTCAGCATGCGGGTCGCGGCCTGCCGGTCGTCGGCGTACGCCGCCGCGTCGCGCCCCGTCGACATGAACTCGACGACGGCCGCGGCGTCACCGCTCAGCGCCCGCTGCGCCGCCGCGCGGACGGTCGGGCCACCCGCCTCGAGCACCCGGTAGACCCGCAGCCGCTCGTCGGCCTCCCACGCCTGCCGCCAGCCGCCGTCGACGAACTTGAAGACGTCGTTCGCCGGCTTGTCCAGCACCTGCAGGGCGGCCGACCGCATGGACGGGCCGTCCATCCCGGCCAGCACCTGCACCGCCGCGCGGCCGTCGGCCTCCTCGGCCGCCTCCGCACCGGTCTCGTAGTAGGCCCGCAGGTCGGCGTCGGAGCCCAGCAGCGCCGCCTCCGCCGCGCGCTGCAATGACGGCCCGCCCTCGATGAGCTGACGGACGGCCGCCTCGCGAATCTCCTCGATGGTGATCGCGTCGTCGGCGGCCCGGGCCGGGCTGAACCCGGCGAGCTGGACGAGCAGAGTCAGCGTGAGCGCGCCGGCGAGCGACCGCATCAGGCGCGTGAACGATGAAGCCACCAAAACCCCCGCGATGGTGTGCGACAAGACCCCTGGACGCTATCGGCTGGGGTCGATGCGCCACAAGGCCGCGGCGCCAATGTGGAGTGTCAGATCCGAGGCATCTCCCGGTCGGCGGCGCCGAAAGCGTAACAAGGGTGTTACGCTTCCGGGATGGACGACGTGGCGAGTGCGATCGCCGACCCTCTGCGGCGCAGCGTCCTGGAGATGCTGCGCCGCAGCGCGCTGCCCGCGGGCGACATCGCCGACCGGTTCGAGGTGAGCCGGCCCGCGGTCAGCCGGCACCTGCGCGTCCTGCGCGAGTGCGGCCTGGTCCGCGACACGCTCGTCGGCCGGCGGCGCTACTACGAGCTCGACGCCACGCGGCTCGCCGAGCTGACCGAGTGGCTGGGCCAGTTCACCCGCCCCGCCGGGTGGGAGCACCGCCTCGACGCCCTGGAGACCGAGGTCCACCGCACCCGTCGCGAGCGCCTCCGGGGCGGCGCGGCGGATCACCGACAGGAGAACACGGCATGACCAGTCCACCGACCGGCCGGCTCGTCGCCGGCACCGGCAGCACCGGCAGTACCGGCAGTACCGGCAGCACCGACGGCGCAGACCTCGTCGTCCAGCGCGTCTTCAAGGCGCCCATCGAGGACGTGTGGGCCAGCGTGACCGAGTCCGAGCGCACGGCCCGCTGGTTCGGGCGATGGGAGGGCGAGGCCGGCACCGGTCACACCATCAAGGTGCAGATGGCCTTCGAGGACAACGCGCCCTGGATCGACGTGCGGATCGACGTCTGCGAGCCACCGCGCCGGCTGGCGGTGACGAGCATCGACGAGAACGGCACGATGCGGCTCGAGCTGCTGCTCTCGCACAGGGACGGAGTCACCGAGTTGGAGCTCGTGCAACACATGACGAGCACGGACGGCGTCGGCGAGATGGGCCCCGGCTGGGAGTACTACCTCGACAACCTCGTCGCGGCGCGGGAGGACCGGCCGTTGCCCAGCTTCGACGACTACTACCCGGCGATGAAGGCGTACTACGAAGCCCTGCCGGGCTCGTGAGATGAGTTTTCCCGTCCACCGCCGTCTCACAGGGGAGAAATCCTGACGAGTACGTGTGGAGGACGGATGTTGCTGCAGGACAAGGTCGCGGTGGTCTACGGCGGCGGGGGCGCGATCGGCGGTGCGGTCGCCCGGGTGTACGCGCGGGAGGGCGCCCGGGTGTTCCTGGCCGGCCCGACGGAGGCCAAGCTGGCCGCCGTCGCCGGCGAGATCGGCGCGGCCGCCGAGACCGACGTGGTGGACGCGCTCGACGAGGACGCCGTCGAGGCGCACACCGACGGGGTCGTCGCGCGCGCCGGGCGCATCGACGTGTGCGTCAACGCGGTCGGCATCCAGAACGGCGCCCAGGGCAAGCCGCTGGCCGAGATGTCCGCCGACGAGTTCGGCGCGCCGATCCGCGACTACCCGCGGGTCAACTTCACCACCGCCCGCGCGGCGGCCCGGCACATGACCGCGGCCGGCACGGGGGTGATCATCGGGCTGTCCTCGCCGATGGCCCGCACGGCGACCGCGCTGACCGGCAGTTTCACCATGGCCTCGGCCGCGGTCGAGCTGTTGCTGCGGCAGCTCGCGGCCGAGCTCGGCCCGGCCGGGGTGCGTGCGGTGTGCCTGCGGCTCACCGGCATCCCGGAGACCGCGCGCTCGCTCGGATCGAGCACCGAGGCGACGTGGCGCGACGCCGCGGATCGGCTCGGCGTCTCCTTCGAGCAGATGCTCGAGGCGGTCGGCGCGGGCAGCCCGCTGGGCCGGCCGCTGACCGTGCGGGAGGTCGCCGAGGTCGCCGCGTTCGTGGCATCCGACCGCGCCGGCGCCCTCACCGCGACGGTCGTCAACGTCACCGGCGGCGCGATCCTCGACTAGGCCGGCGTGTCGAGGACGTGCGTGGGCAGCCCGAAGGCGGGCAGGCGGTCGTTGCCGAAGACGGTCACCTCGGCCACCTGCCCGTCCTCGAAGCCCAGCACGGTCAGCCCGAACGCCTCGAACGGGCCATTCGTGCCGCGCCTGCGCACGTACCCTCCGAAAGCCTGTTGGCGGTTGGCCCGGACCGACCGGAAACGCCAGTCCAGGGCGCCGTCTCCGTGCAACGCCGGAGCCCAGGCCGCCAAGGCCGTCGCCCGGCCGGAGTAGAAGCCGAACCCGCTGGCCGCGTTGCCACCGGCGCCGGGCGCCTGGCTGACCCGCACGTCCTCCCGGAGCAGGGCGGCCAGCGCGCGATCGTCGGAGGCCGCGATCGCCTCCATGTAACGCGCGACCAGCGCCCGCTCCTCGCCGGCCGCCGGCCGCGCTGTCGGCAGATGCTCGCGCAGGACCGGCCGGGCGCGCTGGAGCATGCTGTTCACGGCGGTCACCGTCGTGCCGAGCAGCTCGGCGGTGTCGCGGGCCGGCCAGCCCAGCACATCCCGCAGGATCACCACCGCCCGCTGCCGCGGCGACAGGTGCTGGACGGCGACCACGAAGGCGAGCGCCACGGTCTCGCGGGACACCACGACCGCGTCCGGCTGATCCTCCGGCGGCAGGAGACGATCCGGGTACGGCTGCACCTGCGCCGGCACGTCGACCGGAACGGCCGGACGCTTGTCGAGCGCGTCGAGACAGGTGTTGGTCGCGATCCGGTAGAGCCACGCCCGCAACGGCGCCCGGCCCTCGAAGGTCTCGCGCCGGCGCCACGCCTTGAGCAACGTCTCCTGCACGAGGTCCTCCGCCTCGTCGAAGGAGCCGAGCAGCCGGTAACAGTGCACGCGCAGCTCGTGCCGGTGGGTTTCGGCCTGCGCCGTGAAGTCCGCTTCAGAGTCCATCACCGTGAGACGGTGCCACGGCGGATCACTCATCGCTCGCGGGGCCGGTCAGATCAGCGAGACAAGGTCTCGCAGCGAGGTGATCACGT
Source organism: Actinoplanes sp. NPDC051633 (assembly GCF_040681735.1). NCBI lineage: Bacteria > Bacillati > Actinomycetota > Actinomycetes > Micromonosporales > Micromonosporaceae > Actinoplanes > Actinoplanes sp. NPDC051633. Next base: position 4,262 of record NZ_JBFAZH010000440.1, read on the forward strand.
GGTCGGGTTCCGCGGTCGAAACGCCGCGATGTGTGGGCGAAGCGCCGGTCCGGTTGAGCCAAACGGCGGCGCCGAGGCCGGCGGCACGTGCTCCGGCGATGTCGTTGTCGAGGCTGTCGCCGACGTGCCACGCCGCGGCGGGTGGCAGCCCCAGACGCCGGGCGGCGAGTTCGAACACCGCCGGATCCGGTTTGGCGACGCCGACCTCACCGGAGATCACGATCGTGTCGATGCGCCGGTCAAGTCCGGTGACGGCCACCTTGTGGCGCTGGGTGTCGCCGGGCCCGTTCGTGATCACCGCCACGGCGTCGACTCGATCACGCAGCGCGGCCAGGCAGTCGACGACGTCGTCGAAGAGCCGGTACCGAGCAGCCCGGGCCTGCGTGTAGCGCTCGACCGCGAGTTCCGCGAGGTGATCGTCGTGGTGCCCGTTCGCCGCCAGCGCGCTTTGCCAGTGATCCCGCCAGATGGCGAATCCGCTCAGCGACCCACTCGGTGACACCACGACGGTTCCCTCGGCGGCACGCCAGTGCGAAAGGCAGACCTCCGTGTACGTCCGCGCCAGCAGTTCGGCGTCAAGATCTCCCGTGGATCGCGCCAGCGCGTCGCACACGTCCTGGACGGTGTCGAGCCAGCTCTCGTCGTCGTAATCCACGATGGTGGCATCAAGATCGAGAAAGACCGCTCGCGCCGACCGCATCGGCACACCATAGTGAGCCCGTGGCGAAGGGGCGGCCGCTGCCCCGCGAAGGTCGGCCGGGGCGGCGTGCCAGAGACGCGAGGATGATGTCCCGGGCCGCTCGGACCGTGGCCGCGAAGGCGGCCGGGTCGCGGCCGATGCGTTCGGCGCCCACGCGCATGACACCGGAGAGCAGCTCCACCACGAGGTGCACATCGCCGGCGTCGCGGAACTCCCCGTGCGCGATGCCGTCGCGGACGACGTTCTCCACCTCGACCACGATCGCGTGGAAGGGGCTGTCCGGACCCTTCGGCACCGCGGCGACGGGCAGCGCCGGGCCCTGCCGGAAGATCAGCTGCAGAACCTGGTCCGTGAACGCCTCCAGGACCGCCTCGATGATCTCCCGCATCCGATCCGCGGCCGGGTCCGCGACTCGCGCGGCGATCGCGGCGACCCGCTCGACCACCGGCCGGCCCGCCCGCTGAGTCACCGCGAGGACCAGCGCGCTCTTGTCGCCGGCGTAGTTGTACAGAGTGTTGCGTGCGAGCCCTGCCCGGGCCGCGATGTGACCCATGTTGATCGAGTCGTAGTCGCGGTCGAGCAGCAGCTGCCGCATCGCCTCGGCGAGGTCGGCTCACACCATCTCGTGGTGCTCCTCGATGCTGGCTCCCCGGATCCGCGGCATCGGGCAATCCTCCCCCACCGCGGCTTCCCGATCGTCTTACCCCCGGCTCGCTGCCCCGGCGGCCAGGGCAGCACTCGAGAGTTGCGGATTCTCCTGGTACGCCGAGGTGAGCTTGACGCGGCTGAGGCGCCAGCCGTCCGGCGTACGGACCGCCTCGTTGTCGTAGAAGCCGACCACCAGCCGGCGGTC
>NZ_JBFAZH010000441.1:0-5812 GCF_040681735.1 Actinoplanes sp. NPDC051633
GAACGCAGAACACATCAAAAAACACCAACCGACCCGTTTTAAATCCCCGACAAAACATCTGTTTAGATTCCGGGGGCCCCCCCCGGAGCCCACATTTTAGGCGGCCCGCACCTACTGGTCGCCGCCACCGTTTCTGTGTGGTCGTGGTCGTCATGCGTGGCCCAGCCAGGTGGATTGGTCCAGGGCCGTGCCTGGAGATGTGTGCCCCGGCTGGGAAACCGGCCGGGGCTTCGTGTTGGTTACTCCGTCTCGGGCTCGAGGTTGGTGAAGACGATCGGGGTGCCCTCCGCCGTCGTGTCGAGGACCGGTGCGTAACGGGCCGTGAAGAAGCCGCTCGACGGGCACGTGATCGGGCCCGAGCTCTTCGCGAACGGCTGCTCCGCGAAGGAGATCGAGTTGTCCTCGTTCGAGACCGCCCCGGTGATGGAGAGGTTCACCGACGTGTAGACGCATGTCACCGAGCCCAGGATGGTGCCCAGGCTCAGCGTGGTCTTGATCGGCGCGGTCTCCGTGCCGGAGACCGTCACCACGCCCGCGCTGTCCACCGTCGTGGCGAACGGCGTGTTGTTCACCGTCACGCTGTTCACCCTCGTCACGCCGAAGATGTTGGCCGTGCACGAGGCGAACGTGTGGTCCGTTGTCGACTCGGTCGCCACCCCCGGCGCCACCGGGTTGTCGACGACGGTGCTGGTGAAGGCCGACTGGGCGCACCGGATGCCGGTCGAGCCGCCGGCCGCGGTGAAGAAGTCGGCCGTCGTGCCCTCCGCCACCGCGGCGGTGAGCACGTCGCCCACCGCCACGGCCGGGCCGGCCAGACTTCCGGTGGTCAGAACGTGGACGTCTTCTGGGTCTGCGAGAGCCGGTGCGCCGGCCACCGCGATGGACAGGGTGGCTACGGCGGCGATGACGAGGGGACGGACGACGCGCATGCCTAACTCCTTAACGAGGGTCCTCAGGGCGCGACGAATTGAGCGCGGAGATCGGTGCCTCCGTCGCGTGCAATTGCCGTGATGCGGATTCGGGGACCGGCCGTGGAGACGTCGGTGAGGGGATCGGCCGGTCCAGGGATACCGACGAGTAACGCCCAACTTCGACGGTTTATAGACCCGTCGGCGCCGACACGTCAAGGTGGTCGATTCGTAACATCGCGGGACTTGCACGGCGCCGCAACTCCACTTGACCCGGACCGTACCGGGGAGTAACTTCGGCCAACAGGCATAGACCTTCATTGATCGCTACTCGCCGGCGGCACTTCCCATGCCGCGCTCTCTCGGCCCGTCTATCAGGAGTAATGCGATGTCCGTAGTGGATGATCACCCCACCGTCGAGGTCGAGAGCGACGCGCCCGCCACGGACGGCGGGTTCCGCTGGAAGCGGTTCGGCGCCATGCTCGGAATCACCACCGCGGTGACCGCCGGCCTGGTCGCCCTGACCGGTCAGGGCGTGCTGGCCGCGAACTTCTCGATCTCCGGTATGCCGTTCACGGTCACCGCCACACATTTGCACGGCGACGGCTTCGCGCAATTCGCGACCATCGACTCGATGATTCCGGACAGCCCCAACGAGGGCGACACCGGCGGCCAGGTGGTGGTCATCGTGTCGGCCATCGACAAGGCCGAGCTGACCAAGCTGTGCCAGAGCGTCTCGCTCGGCGGCATGCACCTGAAGATCACCGCGGGGGACGCCGGCACGCCGGTCAAGGCGGACAGCCTGATCGTCGACTCCGACCTGATCTCCGGTGACACCGACTTCCGCAACATCGACATCGGCCAGGACGCCAGCACCCTCGACAAGGTGCACGACCGCAGGAACGGCGGCGTCGTCAAGGGTGGCGAGGGCGTCTTCAGCCAGCAGGCCTCCTCGATCGACATCAACAACCTGCGGCAGAACAACTACGCCACGACGGCGTCCCGGTTCACGCTTCCGCACCTGCGGATGACGTTCACGGATGACGGTTGCTGATGACGCAGCCGGCCACCCGTACCCCCTCGGCCTTTTCGCGGTGGCTGCACGCCCGCCCCTTCTGGGGTGGGCTGCTGGTCACCCTCGCCGGCGCCGAGATCCTGGTGACGGTGAAGGCGCCGCTGCCGGTCATCCTGCACGTGGGCATGCAGGGCGTCGCCGGCTTCCTGGTGCCGATCCTGCTGATGGCGAGCGGTCTGCTGCTGATCTTCAACCCGGCGCAGCGCCTCTTCTACTCCGTGGTAGCCGCCGTCCTCACGATCGCGTCCTGGCTCACCTCGAACGTGGGCGGCTTCGTGTTGGGCATCCTGCTGGGCTTGATCGGCAGTGCGATGGCTTTCGCCTGGTCGCCGGGCAGGCGTCGCTCGGGGCAGGTCTAGTCAGGGAAGGTCTAGCGGGAGCTTGATCCCGTCCAGCGCCCGGTGGCAGGGGCAGGTGCGCTCGGCGGGCAGGCGGGTCACCGCGTCGAGCAGGACCTCGCGGAGTTTCGCCGTGTTGTCGGCGAAGACCCGGAACACCTCCTCCTGCGTCACCCCGTGGTCGCCCTCCACGCCGGCGTCCAAGTCGGTGACCAGGGCGATCGCGGTGTAGCAGAGCGCCAGCTCGCGAGCCAGCACCGCCTCGGGGTGACCGGTCATGTTCACGATCGTGCCGCCGATCGCCGCATACCAGCGCGACTCGGCCCGCGTCGAGAAGCGCGGCCCCTCGATCACCACCATCGTGCCGCCGTCCACCGCGTCGACCGGAGCCGCCGCGGCCAGCACCGCCGACCGCCCGTCCGGGCAGTACGGGTCGGCGAACGAGACGTGCACGGCGCCCTGCTCGAAGTAGGTCTGCGCGCGTCCGCTCGTACGGTCGATCATCTGGTCGGGCACCACAAAGGTCCCCGGCCCCAGCTCCGGACGCAGGCCACCGACCGCACACGGCGCGATGATCTGGCGCACCCCGAGTGACCGCAACGCCCACAGGTTCGCGCGGTAGGGAATCTTGTGCGGCGGGAAGCGATGATCCCGCCCGTGCCGCGGCAGGAAAGCCACCCGCCGGCCACCCACCTCGGCCACGGTGATCGGATCCGACGGCGAACCGTAGGGCGTGGACACCTCGATCGCGTGCGCGTTGTCGAGCAATGCGTACAGGCCCGATCCGCCGATCACGCCGATCTCTGCCGCCGCGGGTGGATGGTTCATGCGCAGACCTTATCGGTGGCCGGAAGCGCAAGCTAATGTGCGATGCATGGCGTTGCACGCTCTCCCGTCACACGGTGACCTTGTGGGTTGGAGGCATCGTGTATAGCGAGGGTCAGCGGATCGGAGGGCGGTCGATGGAGTCGATGACCGGCCAGTTACTGGTTGCGACTCCGACCCTCAAGGATCCGAACTTCGACCGTACGGTCGTGCTGCTGGTCGCCCACGAGACCGGCGGCGCCCTGGGTGTGGTGCTGAACAGGGCCACCGAGGTGCCGGTGTCGGACGTGCTCGGCGACTGGGGTGACCTGGCCGGCGATCCGGCGGTGCTGTTCGAGGGCGGCCCGGTCCAGCCGGAGTCGGCGATCTGCCTGGCGCGGACCCGCCCGGAGGTCAAGCGGCGGGTGTCCGGCTTCCACCAGGTGGCAGGAGCTTTGGGTACGGTCGACCTGTCGGCCGACCCGGACAGGCTGCGCGACAGCGTGGCGGGGATCCGGGTGTTCGCCGGCTACTCGGGGTGGTCGCCGGGCCAGCTCGAGGACGAGATCACTTCGGGATCATGGTTCGTCTTCGACGCGCTGCCGGGTGACCCGTTCGTCACCCGCCCGGACGACCTGTGGGCGATGGTGCTGCGCAGGCAGGGCGACATCCTCGCGGCGGTGGCCCACTTCCCGCCGGATGTGTCCCTGAACTGAGGCCCCTGCCCACGGATCGGGTGGGCGGGTGTGTACTATTCCGGAAGTGCCCGGGCGAAAGCCGGGGTGTGGCAAGGGGCTGTGGCGCAGCTGGTAGCGCACCACACTGGCAGTGTGGGGGTCAGGGGTTCGAGTCCCCTCAGCTCCACCCCTGATGGCCTGGACTTTCGTCCGGGCCATCCGCATACGCGGGCCTTTCCAGGACCGCTTGACGGCAGCGCTGACGGCAACGATTCCGTTCATCCGAGGACGTCGTCCATGCCGTCGACCGCGCCGCCGAGCAGAGTCGGCAGGACGTGGGCGTAGGTGTTCATCGTGACCGCGATTCCCGAGTGGCCCAGGATCTCCATGACAACCCTCGGCGACGCCCCGGAAGCCAGCAGGAACGACGCGCAGGAGTGCCGGAGGTCATGCAAGCGGAGCGCGGGGGCGAAGGTCTCCCGGCCCATGTCGTCCTGGGTGACGTCGACCCGTACCCGGGACCGAATCAGCAGAGATCGGAAAGACCGGTTGAGGTTGCGGGGGTCGATGGGCGTGCCGTACTCGGTGCAGAACACCAGCCGATTCGCCACCCAATGACCGCCCGCGCTTGCCTGCTCCCGCTCTTGACGGTCGCGATGGTCTCGGAGAGCATCCCCGGCCATCTTCGGCAGGGGTAAGGTCCGGTGCGACCGATCCGACTTAAGCTCGTCCAGGACCAGGCGGCCAGCGACCCGCTGCACACCCTGCGTCACGCGAAGAGTGTCTTGCTCAAAGTCCACCATCGGCCAGGTCAGCCCGAGCAGCTCGGCACGACGGAGCCCGAGGGTCAAAGCGATCACCCATAAGGCGTACAGACGGTCCGTGCGCGCGGTCTGGAGCAACAGCCGAGCCTCCTCCACGGTCAGGGCCTGTACCTCCCGACGCGGAGCGCGAGGCGGCCTGACCAAACCCGCCACGTTCCGCTGCACCAGGCCCTCACGCAGTGCCTGCGACAGCGCCGACCGCAGGACGGCTCGGATGTAGTGCACCGTTCGAGGCGCGAGACCTTCGGCCAGCTTGGCGTTCAATAGCGACCTGACGTCGGCCGGAGTCAGCGAGTGCAGTCGCTTTCCGCCGATGGCGGGAACGATGTGCCGGTTGACGCAGCGAGCGTAGGTCTCGAATGTCCGAGGCCGCAGTTCGTGCTGCGCAACCTCGGCGAGCCAGTACGTCAGGTAGTCGCGGAGCCTGTTACCCGACTCGGTCGGTATTCCGCGCTGGTCTTGGGCGATCAGATGGGCGCGCTTACGGCCAGCCTCCTCCCGAGTGGCCCCGTAGACGCGGACCCGCTTGCGGGTGCCGTCGGCGGTGAGGACGTAGGCAGCAGCCTCCCACCGACCATCCTTACGCTGGTAGACGGTGCCTTCACCATTCGCACGACGGGCCATCAGTCGCTCACAGCGAGCGTGGCGATGACCTCGTCAACCGCCTCACGCGGTATGCGGCGGCTCTTGCCGATCTTCACTGAGCGAAGGCGGCCCGAGCGGATCAGGTCGTAGACCGCCGAGCGGCCGATGTTCAGCAATTTCGCGGCGTCCTCCACCCTGAGCAGGCGTGGAGGTTCGGTAATCAGTACTTCCATACGAGTCTCCTTCTGGATGGGTGCGCGCGTTAGAGGCTGGGGCGGCACGACGCGCGCCAGTCGTGCCGCCCCGTGAAGCAGGCGGTGGGGAAGCGTCGCTGTGGAGATGTCAAAGAACGTGTTGACACGTACGTGTCAGGCGGCGAGGGGGTGGGCCGAGTCGGCGGGGTCGTCGTCTGCCAGGTCGCGGGCGGCGTCGGCGCGTCGGCGGGCGGCATCGGCGGCTGAGTTGGCGAGGAGGGCGTCGCCGGTGGTGATCCAGCCGGTGGCGTGGTAGCCGAGCCGGCAGACGACCAGTTCGGCTTGTTGTTCGTCCCAGAGGTGTGGGAAGCCTTGGGTGCGCCGCCAGTTGGTGCGCTCGAGACGCT
>NZ_JBFAZH010000442.1:0-5801 GCF_040681735.1 Actinoplanes sp. NPDC051633
CCGTGGACGAGTCCTTAGGCGCGGACGGCCGGGTGAAGTGGCCCGCGCGGCGGCCCGGAGGGCCGGACAGATGGCTTGCCGCCTCGATTTCCTCCAAGGTGTTGTCGACAGTCGGATCGGGCGTCACCGGGTTGGCGGAGCCGTGGTTAGCGCGCGTTCGGCCCGAGTGGTGCCCGACGGGTTTCCCTGGGCCTCGGCGGCGGGTATCGCATGGTGATGGGAGCCCACTTCGAGCCGTACGTCCAGCTCGTCGACGTCACGGACGAGGCGGCGCTGATCGCCTGGGGCGGCTTCCGGCTCGGGGAGCAGGAGGGTGGATGGCGGGCAGAGCGGGCGGGGGAGACGTTCGGCGTCCGGTCCGAGCCTCGGGGTCGGGCTGTGGTGGAGGTGATCGACGGTGCCGGAGCGATCGTCGGCAGGACGGTCACCGACGAGGCCAACCATGCGTGGGTGCACGGGTTGCGGCCCGCGACGACGTACCGGTATCGGGTGCTCGTCGACGGCGTGCCGTGGGCCGGGGGGATGCGCCTCGATTGGGCGCCGGGGACACTGGGCGCCGCCTGGCGGCCGCTCGACCAGCGGCTGCGGACCCACGCCGGTGGTTCGGAGCCCGATCCGGTGACCTTCCTGGCCGTCGGCGACTTCGGCGTCGGCATCGCCTCCGGTGTCGACGGGGCCCGGCAGCTCGCCGTCGCCCGCACCATGCAGCGATTGGCGGACGCGGTCGACGTCCGGTTCGTCGTCGGTCTTGGCGACTCGATCTACCACGGTCCCGGCGGTCGGCAGGACGCCACCGGCGCCTACGACGAGGACTGGTGGCTCACCTTCTTCCAGCCGTACCGGTACCTCTGGGACCACCTCGCCTTCTACCCGACCGCCGGCAACCACGACAGCTCGGACACCGAGGCCAGCGACGACCGGGAGCAGCTGGAGGACAACCTCTACCTGCGCATCCGGTTCGGGCCGCGGGAGGAGTCCGGGCGGGCCTCGATCGACCCCGGCCTCTTCTACCGGCTGCGGGTCAGCGCACTGCTGGAGTTGATCTGCGTCGACACCACCTGGGGGGCGGAACGGGGCCTGCACTGGTTCGACGAACCCGGGCAGCGGGGCTGGCTGGAGCGGACCCTCGCCAGCAGCGACGCGGTGTGGCAGGTGCCCTTCTCGCACCACCCCGCCTACTCCGCCGGGCCGCACCACGCGTCCATGCCGGAGCAACTGGACCGGCTGGTGCCGCTGTACCGACGCAACGGCGTCCGGCTGCTGCTGCACGGCCACGAGCACAACTTCCAGCACGGGCAGGTCGAGGAGCTGCAGTACGTGGTGTCCGGTGCCGGCGGGAAGCTGGACGAGCGAACGCCGCTCCGGTTCGAGGAAGCAGGCACACTGTCGTGGGCCGCCGTGCCGCACTGCCTGCTCGTGCAGGTGATGCCGGACCGGGTGATCATCGTCCCGTACGGGCCGACGCCCCCGAGGGCCGAGCCGGTCCCCATCGCGCGCCGGCGGCCCGACGGGACGGTGACCCGCGAGCCGATCACTATCCCGCTGCGCTGACCGTTCTCGGTCGCTGTTCGGCGCCGAGTTTGCGCGACCCGAGTCGGCTACCTGCCGTCGGCCAGGCTCGATGGCTGACGACCCGCCGATGCGGTGGCCGGCAGCGAGTTGCTCGACCCGGCGAATCGACGGGCGATGATGCGGTCGTTGATCGTAAACCGGACGTCGGGCAATGCATTCTCTAACCGCCTACACCTGGGTGTACCCAGCCAGGACGTTGGTGGCAGCAGGACGACGTTGCCATGAAGGAGAACCCCCGGTTGGGGTGTCGCTTATCTAGGACCCACGCCGAGGTCCTTCTGCCTGACGAGGCCCGAACCCGGCTGTGAGTCCGGCCCGTAATCACCGGGCACCTGATGCGCGGCAGGCGCTGCTCCGATCGACGTGCCTGCCAGGCTTATTCGGCCACCCCGGTCCTGTCGATCCAGCCCTTGCCGGGGGAGCAGGTTGGTGGCCCTGGATAGCGGTCCGAGACGCGTACCCGAACGCGGCGTGACTCGTTTCTGTATAGCGAACGGGCGAACGTCGTGGGCATGTCCCCGGCCGAAGGCAAACGACCAGAGCGCGACCGGGGCCGTCATGGCGATTTTGGAGTCGACCTTGGCGACGATCGCGGCGTGTGAGTCCGCCTCCATGAGAAGTCGCGTGATTTGAAGGTTTTGGCGATCACAAGAAATGCTCAGCTGAGCGAGCCGCGAGTCGTTCACAGGCAAGGTTCGTCAGCCCGGGCCGTTGGGATGCGCGAGATCGTAGGCGCGCGAGAGCTTGTTGGGGACGACCATGCGCCAAGCGTCGACGACGAACTCGCGGGCCTCGGCGGGTTCCAGTGATCCAAGATCCGCGTAGACCCAGTTGAAGCGCAGCTCCGACGCCGAGGGCATCTGGAATTTGCGTGGATATCCCGCGACGAGCGCTGCCCGCTCCTCCTTCGGGAAGGCGAAACCCATCACGCTCTCGTCGAGGGAGAACGCCGCGTAGACAATCTGACCGACGCGGAACTTCAACCGCCCACGCACGTACGCATGGTAGGAGCGCTCCAACTCTGTGCCCAGCGCTCGAACGTCGTCGATTCCCGCCATGTTCAGAGTCCGTCCGGTATGGCGCCGGGCAGGGAGCCTGTCCGCACCCGGTCCCGCTTCGGAGCATCGTCGGCCAAAGTCACCGAATGCTGAGAACCCGTGGGCGGCGTAGAGATGTGCGATACGGAGTAATCCGCCATCGGCGGGCGAACCGTGGCGCGGTCGAGCTTCACAGCCATACCTCCTCAGGCCTTCACGTAGCCGCGTGCCTCGACGATCTTGCCGTCGCGGATGCGGATGAGGTTCACGCCGCGGACCCGGTCGTGCTCGCCGTCGCCCCATTGCAGGACCCACGGTGCGACGGCGAGGTCACCGCGGATCTCCGCGGGCTCCGTTGAAAAGTTCAGGGCACGGTTGCCCGCGAGGTCGGACCAGCGCGCCAAGCACGCTCGACCTCCCTCATGACGCGCGCCATCCGGAGCCGGGCCCGTGTCCTCGATGACGCATTCGTCTGCCACCAGATCGTCCAGGAGTGCCGGATTATGCAAACGGAACGCCTCGTCGTATCGGTCCAGGACCTCACGAGGGGTTCGGGGTGTTGTTGCCGTCATGGCGAGACTCCTCACGTGCAAACAGCCGGGTCGGATTATCGGTTGGCGGTGATGTTCAGCCAGACGGCGAGGATGGCCACGTTCGGCCGGTTGCTCACCGCCGAGGGTCATGTCGCTCCCTCGGGTTGTCGGCGGGCCCGGCTACTCCGGAAGGGGAAGCACGCCCGGGGTCTTGGTATAGCCGAGCTGCTCGATCACGCGGCCCTCGCTGACCCGGGTGATGTTGACGCCGAGCACGGACTCGGCGTCGGTGGGGCCGAAGCGGTAGCGCCATCGGACTGCAGCCCAGTCGCCGTTGATGAAGACGTGATCGACCTCGAAGGTGGCGGAGGTGTCAGCCAGAAGCTCGGCCCAGAAGGCCATGCTGGCGTCCTTCCCGACGTAGTCCGTGCCGTCAGGTGCCGGCTGCGCCGACACCATCAGGCAGTCGTCGGGGACCAGGTCAGCGAGCGTGGCCTTGTCGCGGCGGCTGAAGGCGTCGTTGAACGCCGCGATGGTCTGCGCAGTGCTCCTGGGGTTCGGCGTAGCTGTGGTCATGCCATACTCTCCTAGGTAGATAGACCAATCGGTCTACACCTCAAAGTATAGAATGGTTGGTCTACTGTCAAGCGCCGAGATTGAGGACCCCATGACCACAACGAGGAAAGCTCCCGGTCCTCGGGAACGACTGCTCGAGAGCGGGCAGCATCTCTTCTACTCCCAGGGCGCTTCTGTCGGAGTCGACGCGTTGTTGAAGGAGGCGAATGTCGCCCGCAGGTCGCTCTACGAGCACTTCGGCGGCAAGGACGGCCTGGTCACGGCGGTGCTTCGTCGAACCGCCGAGGAGGACCTCGCGTGGTACGAGGAGGCGCTGGCCGGTGGCACCGAGCCCCGAGCCAGGCTCCTCGGGCTATTCGATCGGCTGGACGAGCTCGTCGCGAACGCAGAGTTCCGTGGCTGCCGGTACTTCGCGACTGACCTCGCCTTCGCCGATCCCGCCCACCCGGCACATGCGGAGACCGAGGCGTTTCGTCTCAGCATCCGTGCGCTTCTCGTGCGAGAGCTCGAGGCGATGGGCCACCGAGACCCGGAGGGAGCGGCCGAGCAGCTGCACCTGCTCATCGAGGGAACGCTGGTGATGGGTGCCACCCAGGACGGCAGGCATCCAGCCCGCGCCGCACGTTCCCTCGCCGCGATCGTTCTCGGCTGACGTCATGTGGTAGGCCGTGGAAGGAACGCTGACGGCCGCGCGGTCAGCCTGCTCGGTGTCGATCCACGACGTGACACCGTGTCGGTAGGTTCGCAGCCGCCCATACGGCTCGCCATAACCAAGTCAACAAGGCCGCGGCCTTCAAGCCGAGCAACCCAACGTGGAGCTCACACACAGGGATGGTCTATCGGCGGCAATCAGCCAACCGAACAAGACGGTTCTACTCAGCAGCACGACCTCATGCCACCGTGTTTGGCGCTTTACGTTTCAGGCGCCCTTCGAGCTGATCTCGCCCGGCCCCGAGCGGATTCGCATGGCCTGGTGGAGCTAACACCACCACGCGGACGGGCGCTACCACATGCGAAGGTGACTTCGACGCCACCATGCCGATCATCAGGAAGTACGGACTGACCTTCGGCTAGAGCGTCACGGCCGTGCACGGCCATGCGCAAACGCACGATCTGCCGCGAGCCGAGCGGCGTGCTGATCTGCCGCTGGTCGTGCGTGGGAGCGGGCAGTTCTGCTACCGCTCGAATCGCGGTTGGGTCATGGCAGGGCGAGCCGGGCGCCGAGCCGTAGGAATTGGCCGTACCGTTCGGCGGCCTGGTCGAGGATTTCGATCTCTGCCGGGGTCAGGGGTCGGTAGGGCCGCAGGTCAAAGCGCACGCGATCGCGGGTGATGGTGCGTCGCATGCCGGCGACCAGTTGGGCGTCAATGAGTGCCATCCCGATGGCGGACTCCCGAGTGCGGGGCACGACGCCGGCGACGTCCAGCACCCAGCGGGAGTCCTGGAAGCCGCGGTAGGTCTCGTCGAGGAGCTGCAGGAGATGGCCGGCGGGTTCCTGCGGACCGTTGGGCGGAACGGCCGGGGCGTGCCAGAAGGTGCGCCCGTCGTGGTGGAATGAGGCGAGCCGGTCGCGGACCTGGTGCAGGCCGGCACGCACGTCGGTGAGGGTGAGGGTGGCCCAGTAGGCGAGGTCGCGTTCGGTCGCAGGGCCGTGCCCGGTGAAGTAGCGCAGGGCGAGCTCGGCCAGGGCATCGACGCGGTCGAGCCGCCGCGGTGCCGGCACGCGGTCGGCCATGAGGGCGTAGGTGTGCTCGCCGTCGACGACTGCTCCGCTGCAGATCAGCTGATCCAGCTCGGCGTGCGCCAGGAGGATCATCAGCATCTGCCCGTTCCCCTCGATGCCGCGCTCGCGCAGCTCGTCGGCCAGCTGGCCGCGGGTGAGTTGCCCCCGACCGGCCAGCGCCTCGGTGACGGCGGCGACGGCCCGGTCAATGGAACGCTCGTCGAGCCCGTGGGCGATGCGCAGCTGCTGGCCGGTGACCCGCCGGACGCGGGGACCGGTCAGGTCGAGCAGCCAGCCGAGATCCTCGGCGCGCACGAAGTGCCAGGTCGGCCGCAGCACGTGCGTCCGAAGAACGGCACC
>NZ_JBFAZH010000443.1:0-5796 GCF_040681735.1 Actinoplanes sp. NPDC051633
CCGCGCACGGGGTGCACAACACCGACCATCTGGGCTTCCCGGCGACCGGCAAGCCCTACGCCATGAAGACCATGCACATGTACCGCGCCGAGGGTGGCCTGCTCGCCGAGCACTGGGGCGTCCGCGACGAGCTGGACGTCCTGTGGCAGACGGGTGCTCTGCAACCACCGGCGCCGGTGGCACTGTAAGGGCGTGACCGATCCCAAGGCGGCGCCTGCTCCCCTGGCCGCCCGCGCGGAACAGGTCCGGGCCACCCGGCAGCGTGTGCTGACCGCCGCCCGCGACCTGTTCCTGCGGCGCGGCTATGCGGGGACGACGATCGAGGCGATCGCCCACCGGGCGAAGGTCAGCCCGCAGACCGTCTACAACGTGATCGGCGGCAAGGCGGCGGTGCTCAAGGCGGTCTACGACGTCACGCTGGCCGGCGACGACGAGCCGGTCCCGATGCAGGAGCGACCGATCTTCGCGGAGATCGCCGCGGCACCCGATGCGCGGACGGCCCTCGGGCTCTACGCCGGCCTCGCTCGGGACCTGCTGTCCCGGGCCGGCCCACTGCTCGCCATCATCATCACCGAGGGCCCCGGCCGCGACCGGGAGCTGCGCTCCTTCATCGACAAGACCGAGAGCGAGAGAGCGATGGGTACCCGCGGCATGGCGCGCGACATCGCGACACGATTCGGACTGCCGCCGGGGATCACCGAGGAGGAGGCCGCCGACGTGCTGTGGACGCTCACCTCCCCGGAGGTCGCCGACCGCCTCACCCGCCGCCGCGGCTGGTCCCTCGACCGCTACGAGCGCTGGCTGGCGAAAGCCATGGCCGACGCCCTGCGATAGTGGCGGGATGGAGACCTTCGTCGAGACCGGTGGTCCCTACCGTCTGTGGGTGCGCGCGACGGGCCCGGCGGACGCCCCGGTCGTCCTGTTGGTCATGGGAGCGAACGCGACCGGGGTGACCTGGCCGGCCGAGCTGGTGGAGGCGCTCGCGCAGCGGTACCGGGTGGTGCTCTACGACCACCGGGACACCGGGCGGTCCACCCGGGCGTTCGACGAGCATCCGTACGAGATCGCCGACCTGGCCGGTGACGCGGTGCGGGTGCTGGACGCCGTCGGCGCCGAGCGTGCACACGTCGTCGGCATGTCGATGGGTGGCGTGCTCGTGCAGCTGCTGATGCTGGACGCGCCGGAGCGCCTGCTCAGCGCGACCGCCTTCGCCACCGCCGCGCTGGGCGCCGGGCTGGCCGGCGGGGAGGGCGCGCCGCCGATGCCGGATCCGGACCCGCGGCTGCTCGAGCTGTGGGAGCACCTCGCCGACGAGCGGGACCGGGAGGCCGAGCTCGACTGGCGGGTGGCGCACTGGCGGCTGCTCAACGGCGACGAGACGCCGTTCGACGCCGAGGCGTTCCGCGCCCTCGAGCAGGCGTGCATCGAGCACTCGGGCACGCCCCGGAACCCGGCGGCGCACGCGCGGGCGGGCCAGTCGGGGCTCGAGCGCGGCGACGAGCTGGCGGGCGTGAAGGTGCCGTTCCTCGTCATCGAGGCGCCGAACGACCCCATCAACCCGCCGCCGCACGCCTCCTACCTGGCGTCCCGGGTACCCGGCACGAAGCTGGTAACCGTCCGGGGCATGGGTCACGCTCTCGCCCCCGCGGTGGTGCCGCAGGTGACGGACGCGCTGCTCGAGTTCTTCGCCGAGCACCCACCAGCCTGATCAGAAGACGAACAGCACACCGGTCGCCTGGCGCATCAGGCACGGGTTGCCGAACTTGGCCGACCAGGCGACCTTCTTGCCACGCCAGATGCCGGACGCGGTGGCGGTGACCGGCGAGTACTCCATCGTGCACATCGTCTGGGCCGGCGTGATCCGGCCGGGGTTGCCGTCGACCTTCCTGAGCGCGGCGCAGACCTTCGCCGCATTCGGGTGCGCGTCGCCGGTGGTGCAGGTGAGCCGGACCGCCGCCGCGTACCCGGCATCGGCCATGTAGCTGAGCGTGAGGTCCGTCTGAGCCCTGGCGACGGCACTCGGCCGCGGCGCCGGCGCCGGGCCCGTGCTGGTCGCGAACGCCGGCGACGCCGGCGCCAAACTGGCGGCCGCCGCTGCGGCCAGAACGATCTTCCACATGTCCAACTCCCCCGAGTAGTCCGCATCCGGTATAGGGCACGAAAGGTGCAAAGGTTGCGGAACCGAGGAAGAATTGGCCCTTCGGCCGGCTATCGGAAGTCTCTGGACGCCGGGGCGATCGGCGGGGTGACCGCGTCGAGCCGGTCGGCCACCAGGTTGAGCACCCCCTCGGACTTCTCCAGCCGGCCGCGCACGATCAGCGCCGCGCTGGTCTTGGCCACTCGCCGATACTTCTGCCACAGCCCCGGCGAGCAGGTGACGTTGAGCATTCCGGTCTCGTCCTCGAGGTTGACGAACGTGACCCCGCCCGCGGTGGCCGGCCGCTGCCGGTGCGTAACGATGCCGCCGACCCGGATCCGGGTGCCCGCCTCCACCCGGCCGAGCCGGGCGATGGGCAGCGCACCGGCCGCGTCGAACTCCTTGCGGATGAACTGGGCCGGATGCGCGTCGGGGGCCAGGCCGGTCGCCCAGACGTCGGCCACCAGCTTGTCCACGTCATCCATGCCGGGCAGGGCCGGGGCGTCGGTGCCGGCCACCGTACCCGGAAGCTTGTCTGGTTTGTCCTGCGAGGCCGCGCCGGCCGCCCAGAGCGCCTCACGGCGGGTCAGGCCGAACCCCGCAAAAGCGTCGGCGGTGGCGAGGGCCTCTAGGTGGGCGGTCGAGCATCCGGTCCGTCGCGCGAGATCCGTCATGCTCGTGTACGGGCCATGCGCACGCCGTTCCTCCTCGATCTTCTTCGCCAGCTCGTCACCCAGCGTGCGCACCGTGGACAGCCCCTGCCGCACCGCCGGCCCGCCCAGCCCCCACGCGTGCGGCGGCTCCCCGGCCATCGTGCCCCACCGGGTCTGCTTGTCCGACTCGAGCACCGCCGCGGCGTCACTGCGGTTGATGTCCGGCCGGCGCACCTCGACCCCGTGCCGGCGGGCGTCGTCGACCAGCGACTGCGGCGAGTAGAAGCCCATCGGCTGCGCGTTCAGCAGGGCCGCGCAGAAGGCCGCCGGGTGGTACCGCTTGAGCCAGGCGCTCGCGTACACCAGATAGGCGAAGCTCATCGCGTGACTCTCCGGGAAGCCGTAGTTGGCGAACGCGGAGAGTTTCAGGAACAGGTCGTCGGCCAGCTCCCCGGTGATGCCCCGCTCGGCCATCCCGTCGTAGAGCCGGTGCTTGATCCGCTCCATCTTCTCGATCGACCGCTTCGAGCCCATCGCCCGGCGCAGCTGATCGGCCTCGGACGGGTCGAAGCCGGCGACGTCGATCGCGAGCTGCATCAGCTGCTCCTGGAAGAGCGGCACGCCGAGCGTCTTCTCCAAGGCGTTGCGCATCAGCGGATGCGGATAGGTGATCTCCTCCTTGCCGTTCTTGCGGCGGATGAACGGGTGCACCGAGCCGCCCTGGATCGGCCCGGGCCGGATCAGCGCCACCTCCACCACGATGTCGTAGAACTTCTCCGGCTTGAGACGCGGCAGGGTGGCCATCTGCGCGCGGCTCTCCACCTGGAAGACGCCCACCGAGTCGGCCCGGCACAACATCTCGTAGACCTCGGGGTCGTCCAGGCGCATCGTGCTGATGTCCAGATCGGACTCGAGCATGTCGTAGGCGTAGTGCAGCGCCGACAGCATGCCCAGCCCGAGCAGGTCGAACTTGACCAGCTCGATGGCAGCGCAGTCGTCCTTGTCCCACTGCAGCACGGTCCGCCCCGGCATCCGGCCCCACTCCACCGGGCACACCTCGATGATCGGCCGGTCGCAGATCACCATGCCGCCGGAATGGATGCCGAGGTGTCGCGGGAAGCTCTGCACCTCGTTCGCGTAGTGCACGACATGCTCCGGGATGTCATCCACGTCGACCGTCGCGACGCTGCCCCAGCGGTCGATCTGCTTGCTCCACGCGTCCTGCTGGCCGGGTGAGAAGCCGAACGCCTTGGCCATGTCGCGGACCGCCGACCGCGGGCGGTACGAGATCACGTTCGCCACCTGGGCGGTGTGCTCGCGGCCGTGCTTGCGGTAGACGTACTGGATGACCTCCTCGCGGCGGTCCGACTCGATGTCCACGTCGATGTCCGGCGGGCCGTCCCGCTCGGGCGCCAGGAACCGCTCGAAGAGCAGGTCGTACTCGACCGCGTCCACGTTGGTGATGCGCAGCGCGTAGCAGACCGCGGAGTTGGCCGCCGAGCCTCGGCCCTGGCAGTAGATCTTCTCCTGCCGGCAGAACCGGACGATGTCGTAGACGACCAGGAAGTAGCCGGGAAACTTCAACTCCTCGATCATCTCCAGCTCGCGCTCGATCTGCGCGTACGCCTTGGGATGCGCCTCCGGCGGGCCGTAGCGCTCCCGGGCGCCGCGCATGGTCAGCTCACGCAGCCAGCTCATCTCGGTGTGCCCCGGCTCGGGAATCTCGAAGTCGGGGAGCTTCGGGGCGATCAGCTGCAGGTCGAACGCGAGATCGTGGCCGAACATCGCGGCGTTGTCCACGGCGCCCGGCCAGGCCGCGAACCGCCGCGCCATCTCGTCGCCGCTGCGCAGGTGCGCGGTGCCGGCCGCGGGCAGCCAGCCGTCCAGATCGTCCAGGCTGCGCCGGGCCCGGACCGCGGCCAGGGCGGTGGCCAGCCGTCTCTTTTTCGGCGTCGTGTAGTGCACGTTGTTCGTCGCCACGTGGTAGAGCCTGCGGCTTTTCGCGAGCTCGAAGAGCAGGTCGTTGCGCTCGTCGTCGTAGGGGTCGCCGTGCGCGGTCAGCTCGACGGTGACGTTCTCCTGGCCGAAGAGGGCGACCAGCCGGTCGAGCTCGCGGGCGGCGGCGGCCGGCCCTTCCTCCCTCAGCTTCCGGGGCACGGGACCCTTGCGGCAGCCGGTGAGCACCAGCACGTGGTCCTTGAGGTCGGCGGCGACGTCCTCGAGCTCGCCGTAGTCGGGTTTGCCCTTCTCGGCGCCCCTGAGCTGGGCGCGGGAGATGGTGCGGGCGAGGCGGGCGTACCCCTCGTGGCCGTGGGCCAGGACCAGCAGGTGGGTGCCCTCGGGGTCGGGTTCGCCGTTCTGCGGTCTGGTCAGGCCGAGGGAGAGCTCGGCGCCGACGATGGTGGGCAGGCCGAGCTCGCGGGCCGCCTCGGAGAAGCGGACGACGCCGTAGAACCCGTCGTGGTCGGTGACGGCCAGGCCGGTGAGGCCGAGGCGGGCGGCCTCCTCGGCGAGCTCCTCGGGATGGCTGGCGCCGTCGAGGAAGCTGAAGTTGCTGTGGCAGTGCAGCTCGGCGTATTCGGTGGTGGCCGTGGACTTGACCAGGGTGGGCGGCGTGTAGGGCTCGCGTTTGCGGCTCCAGGCGGGCGAGTCGCCGCCGTCGCCGACCCCGGCCAGCGGGTCGACCACCGCGGGCTCCCCGGTCGGCCACCCGCCGCCCTGCCCTTTGACCCACGCCTCCTCGACCCCTTTCTCCACGCGTCTCTTGTCGCCGGACAGCGTGCCCTCCAGCTGGGACCAGGGCATGCGCGGGTTGTGGAAACTCATCGCCCCCACCCGGCCGTCCGCCTAGTCATAGACGGCCTCCACGGCCCAATGTCCCCCGGCCAGGGAGAGCAGCAGGGCGCGCCCGTCGGCGAGCGCGACCTGGAACCGCGCCCGGCGCCGCATCTCGTCCGGCGCCCACCAGCGTTCCTCGACCGGCCACGGACCGGTCCACCCGGTGAT
>NZ_JBFAZH010000444.1:0-5795 GCF_040681735.1 Actinoplanes sp. NPDC051633
GGCCCGCCCGGCCCCTCGGCGGTGAAGGCCAGCGTGCTTCCGTCGGTGGACCAGGACGGGCCGCTGACCACCCACCCGGGCAGCGGCACGGTCTCCGACCGCCCGTCCTCGGCGGAGAGGACCGTCAGCGCGGAGCGGCCGCCGCGCTCGTTCCACAGCACCGCCGCCTTGCGGCCGTCGGTGGTCAGCGCGAAGGCCTCGACCTCGGCGTGGGCGCGCGCGGCGACCACCGTGGAGCCGTGCATGAGTTGCGGGACCTCGGCCGCGTCGGAGAGGGCCCAGATCGACCCGTCGGGCGCGAAGACGGCTTCCTGGCCGCTGGTCACGTGCTCCTCGGCGCCGGTCGACAGGTCGCGCACGACCACGTGCCGCGCCCCTCGCGGGCCTCGCCGCAGCAACGCCCGCCCTCCGCTCACGTCGAGCAGCGAGATCAGCTCGCCCGTGGCGACGACGGCCCGTGACCCGGTCACCGGGTCGATGATCAGGGTGGTCGTGAGGTTCTCGGTGACCGCCAGCAGGGATCGGCCGGGCAGCCAGCGCATGTTGTCGGCGGTGTCGGCGCCGAAGCCGGCCACCTGGTGCAGCTCGGAGCCGTCCGGCCGGACCAGCCACACCTCGTGCCGGGGGGCGCCGCCCGGCGCCAGCAGACAGGCCAGCCAGCCGCCGCCGGTGGACCACTGGACCGCCATGACGGGGGCATCGCCGGTGTCGACGAGGAAGGTCAGCTCACTGCCGACCGGTTGCACCCAGACCTTGGGGGTGCCGCTGCGGTCCGACACGTACGCCGCGTGCCGGCCGTCCGGGGAGAGGCCCGGTGACCAACTGCCACTGGCCTCCGAGGCGAGCGGAGTCGAGCTCCACCCGATCGGCAGCACGGCGACGTCGACACGGTTGAGCTGACCGGTCATCCAGGCCCCCTTCGACTTTTAGTCAGATCCCCTTGTCCTGCAGCCACATCTCGAGCAGAGCCAGCTGCCACAACTGGTTCGCACCGAGGGTCGTGCGAGGAGTATTGGGGTCGGCCAGGAGCGCGTCAACGTACTCCGGCCGGAACAATCCGCGTGTCCTCGCAGCAGGTGCGTAAAGGGCGTCGCGCACCATCTCCAGCATGGGCCCCTCGAGGTGCCGGATGGCCGGAACGGGGAAGTATCCCTTGGTCCGGTCGATGACCTCGTCGGGCACCACACCGCGTGCGGCGTCCTTGAGAACGCCCTTGCCGCCCTGGGCGAGCTTCAGCTCCGGCGGGCACGCGGCGGCCAGCTCGACGAGCTCGTGGTCGAGGAACGGGACCCGTGCCTCCAGGCCCCACGCCATCGTCATGTTGTCCACCCGCTTCACCGGGTCGTCGACGAGCATGACCTGCGAGTCCAGCCGTAGCGCCGCGTCGACCGCGGTGGCCGCGCCGGGCCGGGCGAAGCTCGCCGCCACGAACTCGCGGCTGACGTCCCGCTCGTCGTACCACTCGGGGCTGAGCTGCCGGGCGAGGTCGCCGTGCGACCGATCGAAGAACTCCGTCGCGTACGCGCCGACCGCCGCGTCCCGGTCGACGCCGGCCAGCGGCGGGTACCAGCTGTACCCGGCGAAGATCTCGTCGGCGCCCTGCCCCGACTGGACCACCTTGATGGTCTTGGACACGTCCTCGCTGAGCAGGTTGAACGCCACGCAGTCATGGCTGACCATCGGCTCGCTCATCGCCGCCACGGTCCGGGTCACGGCCGGCAGGAAGCGGTCCCGGCCGATCCGGATCTGGTGGTGCACGGTGTCGAACTGCTTGGCGATGACGTCGGAGTAGGCGAACTCGTCGCCCTGCTCGCCCGCCGCCGCCTCGAAGCCGATGCTGAACGTGGTCAGCCCGCGCTGTCCCTGCTCGGCCAGCAGCGCCACGATGAAGCTCGAGTCGAGCCCGCCGGAGAGCAGCACCCCGACCGGCACGTCGGCGACCATCCGCCGCTCGACCGCGAGCCGCAGCGCCCGGCCGACCTCGTGCGCCCACTGCTCGCGGGAGTAGTCGAGGCGCCGGGTGAAGTCGGCCTCCCAGTAGACCCGGTCCTGTGCGGTGCCGTCGGCCTTGATGGTCCGGATCGTGGCCGGCGGCAGCTTGCGCACCCCCGAGATGATCGTCCGCGGCGCGGGCACCACCGAGTGGAACGTCATGTAGTGCTGCAGCGCGACCTTGTCCAGCGAGGTGTCGACGTCGCCGGCGGCCAGCAGGGCCGGCAGGTTGGAGGCGAAGCGCAGCCGGCCGGGCGTCTCGGCCAGGTACATCGGCTTGATGCCGAGACGGTCGCGGGCCAGCGTGACGGTGCCGGTCTCGTGCTCGAGGATCGCGAAGGCGAACATGCCGAGGAAATGCTTGACGCAGTCGGCGCCCCAGCGGTGGTAGGCCTTGATGATCACCTCGGTGTCGGAGGTGGAGAAGAACTTGTAGCCGCTGTCGATCAGCGAGGAGCGGAGCTCCTGGTAGTTGTAGATGCAGCCGTTGAAGACCATGGTGAGCCCGAGCTCGTCGTCGGTCATCGGCTGGCCGCCGGCCTCCGACAGGTCGATGATCTTGAGGCGTCGATGGCCGAACGCGACCGCGTCACGGGCGAAGAAGCCCTCGCCGTCCGGGCCGCGCGACTCCAGGCACGGCAGCATCCGGCGGACCGCCTCGGTGTCCGCGGGCCGTCCGTCGAACCGGAGTTCACCGGCGATTCCACACATGGTGGGACCTCCCAAGATTCATCAGGGTGGGGGTGCAATGTTGCGTTCCTGTGACGGCGTCGTAACGCTCTCAACCCAGCAGCCACGTGTCCTTCGAACCGCCGCCGCGGGACGAGTTGACGATCATGCTGCCGGCGGGCGCCACCCGGGTCAGGGCGGCGGGCGCGACCACCGACTCGCGGCCGCTGAAGATGAACGCGCGCAGGTCGACGTGCCGCGGCGCGAGCTGGTGGCCGTCGAAGACCGGGTGCGTGGAGAGGTTCACCAGCTCCTGGGCCACCCAGCGGTGCGGCGCGGCGTTGATCTGTCGCCGGACCGCGGCCAGGTCGGCGGCCGACGCGTGCGGCCCGATCACGATCCGGTCGCCGCCGTAGCCGTCCACCGGCTTGCAGACCAGCTCCTCGAGCCGGCCCAGCACCTCGGCCTTCTGCTCCGGGATGCCGCACAGGTAGGTGGGCACGTCCGCCAGCAGCGGCTTCTCGCCGAGGTAGTACTCGATCAGCCGCGGCACGTACGCGTACACGGCCTTGTCGTCGCCGATGCCGTTGCCCAGCGCGTTGGCCAGCACGACGGTGTCCGCGTGCAGGGCCGACACGAGCGACGGCCCGAGCGGCATGCCGTCCGCGCCGGGGGAGTGGACCAGGCTGTCCTCATTCATCCGCAGGTAGATCACGTCCACCCGGTAACGCTTGCCGTCCCGGATCCGGTGCACGATGCCGTCGTCGACGAAGAGCTCGGTGCTGCGGATCACCGGAACACCCATCTCCTCGGCCAGCATGCGGTGCTCGAACCACGCCGAGTCGTCCGGGCCCTGGCTGAGCACCACCACCTGCGGGTCGTCAGCGGCCGACGGGCCGGCGGCGTCGAGCAGAGCCTGCTTGAGCAGCGCGGGCGTGCCCTCGATGTCGAGCAGGTCCGCCGGGCGCGGTAACTCGGGCAGCACCGCCTCGGTCAGCCGGCGGTTCTGCATCGCGTACCCGATGCCGGACGGCACCCGCAGGTTGTCCTCGAGCACACACCAGCGGCCGTCGCCGTCGCGGACCAGGTCGACGCCGGCCACCTGCGCGCGCACCCCGGGGCGGGAGATCAGCGCGCCGCTGGGCCGCAGCTCCGGCGAGCCGTCGATCACCCAGTCAGGGATCACGCCGTCCTTGACCGCGAGCCGGTCGCCGTAGACGTCGCCGACGAACGCGTCCAGTGCGCGGACCCGCTGCACCAGGCCCTTCTTGAGGTCCGCCCAGTCGTCCGCCGGCACGATGCGCGGCACCAGGTCGAACGGGAACAGCCGCATGGCCGCCTCGCCCGCCACGCTGAAGGTGATGCCCCGCGAGCGCTGCTCGTCGTCCCGCTGATCCTCGCGCCGCCGCAGCCCGGCACTGCCGAGGGCCGACAGAACATTGAGAATTCCCTGGTACGCCGGCGTCACGTCGCCGCCCGGGAAGGCCTCGTCGCCCACGGCCGCGTAGGGCACGAGGCCGGCCGGCACGGTCTGGCCGTCCGGGCCGATGCCGGTCGCGCCGCCGCGGGTGTCCGCGACCACCAGGTCGACCACGTCGGTGATGCGGCCGCGGCGGGTCATCGCGCGCCGCTGCCGGGCCGCCGAACTGCCCCGGCTGAGCGCCTGCACGCTCATGTCGAAGACCTGCTCCCAGTCGCCCAGCTCCTCGAGCTGCGGCCGGAGATCGCCGACCAGCCGCTCGACCGCGACCGCGGCGGGCACGGGCACCGGCGAGCGGGGCAGGTCGAGCAGATCGCCCTCGAGCCCGGAACGGGCCGCACGCCACATCGCCGCGCGGTGCACCGGCGGCCGGGTGCGCTCCAGGGGCCGGCCCGCCCGATAGTCCTGCCGCGCCCGCAGCACCAGCCCGCGGAAGAGCCCGGCCAGCAGCACGACGGTGTCGACGTCGGGGCACGCGTCGGTCACCCGCAGCTCGACCGTGGGCACGTGGGCCGACGGGCGTACATCGAAATAGACCATCTTGGGGTCGCTGATCGTGCGGGATGCGATCAGGTCGGCGACCAGCGCGTCATGGTCCGCCGCCGAGATCACCTCGCCGCTGTCGCCGGCGGTCGGCCAGCGCAGCCAGACCAGAGAGCGGACGCTGGCGTACCCGGAGTCCTCGCCCATCCAGTACGGCGAGCTGGCGGAGAGCGCGAGCAGCACCGGCAGCGCGGGCGCCACCCGCTGAGCCACGGACACCGCCTCGTCACGGTCGCTGATGCCCACGTGCACCTGCGCGCCGCAGATCAGCTGCTCGCGGGCCAGCATCTGATATTCGTCCAGCATCCGCCGGAAGCGCGAGGTCGGCGTGACCGGCAGCGCGTCGAGGTCGACCAGCGGCACCGTGCCGGCCGCGACCAGGCCCAGGCCGAGTGACTCGGCGACGCCGATGGCGTCGCGGCGCAGCTTGACGATGCCTTCGCGCAGCCCGTCGAGGGTGGGGGTGACCGAGGTGTTGGTCTCCACCACGGAGCGGTGCAGCTCTGCCGAGAAGTGCGCCGGGTCGAGCAGCTCGAGCACCTCCGGCGCCCGCGGCACCAGCTCCCGGGTCTTGAGGTCGACGACGTGCAGCTCCTCCTCGACACCCAGGGTCAGTTCGGTGGTGGTGCCGGTGCCCCCCTCCCCGTCGCCCGCCGTGACCTTCAGTGACTCCGTCATGAGACCGCCTTCGTTCGCCCCGTTTCGCCCATCGCCGGAGCCTCGCGAGTTCATGTGCCAGGCATGTGACGTGCCCATTTCCTCGGCAGGTCAAGCATGCACGCTGCGGTCCGGAGGCCATCTGGCGACGAAGTGCCAGAAACCCGGCAAGGCTTCGATCCGCCCTTCGGCCGGCGGTATTTGCGCAGTTCAGAGCGTTGTGATTTCGGTCCGGCCGGTACTTGCCTACCGCCCGGGTCGCGTCGTATGGTCGTCGATACGTTTCGTCGATTCGTATCGATGATCCCTCGAAGGGGGTGGCGTGGCCGCGTTCACGAGCAAGGACGTCGCGCGGCTGGCCGGCGTCTCGCAGAGCACCGTCTCCTATGTGATGACCGGTAAGCGGCCCATCTCCGAGCGCACCCGCCGGCGCGTGCTGGCGGCCATCGACGAG
>NZ_JBFAZH010000445.1:0-5794 GCF_040681735.1 Actinoplanes sp. NPDC051633
GCAGAAGCACCGCGGGACGGATCCCGCGGTGCTTCTCCGATCGCGCAGACGTCAGCAGTCGACGAGGGCGATGACGTTCAGCACGGAGCAGTTGTTGCTGAGGATGTCGCCGGTGAGGATGCCGTTGCGGTCGTCTCCACTGCCCTGGCTGATGTAGGTGCCGGAGTGGTGATTGTTGCTGCCGTTGTGGTCGTGGTGGTCGCAGGCGGCGGCCGGGCCGGCGAACGCCAGCACGGCAACGGCAGCGGCACCGGACGTGACCAGCACGGACTTCAGCGTCTTCATGGTGGGACCTCTCATGATTCCTACACGGTCGATCTCCACCGTAAAGACAAAAATTGTCCGGTATGTCGGAATGGCCGATTCCCCATCATCCGAACGGGGGACATCGTCCCGCCCGCTATCTGCGCACCACGGTGAACCCGCCCGGCAGCACCAGCGCCGGCACCATGGCGCCCCTCGCGGACACCCGGGCTCGACGAACACCCGCCCTGTCGTACGTCTCGACCACCGCAGGGCCCGACCCCGGAACGGCCACCTGCACCGACTGCGGTGTGCGCGCCGCGCTCCGGAGCATCGCCGTCGCCCGGCCGTTGCCGTCGATCACGTAGCGGGACACCAGCGGTTCCAGCATGACGGCGTCCACCACCGCCTCGCCGCCGGCCGCGGTGGCGACCAGATCGGCCCGCCCCGGCGGCAGCTCGCCGACCCCGACGGGCAGCAGCGCCCCCGGCGCCGGCGATGCCCCCGGCGGGCCCACCCGCCCGTGCCGCACTGTCCCCAGTTCCCGTCCGGTGGTCGACCACCGGGTGACGGCGGAGCTTCCCGGGCGCAGGTCGACGACCGGGAGGACGAGCTGCGGCTGGGACGCCGCGGGCACCTGCCAGCGTGCGGTCGCGCCGGCCGGCATCCGCACGTAGCCGCCGTTGCTGAACTGCGACTCGCCGGTCCATGCCGACTCCGGGGTCACCACCGTGGCGCCGCCGCCGAGCACGGCCTGCTCGGCCTCCACCGTGGTGGTGCCGACCCGCTCCGCGATGTGGTTCTGCCGGGCCAGCGCCGCCACGCCGGGATGCGCGTCCAGGGCCAGCATGCTCAGCAGCCCGTGGATCGTCGACTCGGCGCCCGAGTTGCGGTTGACCGTCCCGTCGCCGGCGATGCCGTCGATCGTCCGCCCGGTCGCCGGGTCGTACGCCGGCACACCCGCCGGGTTGGCCCCGAAATACCAGGCCGCGGTGATCCCGGCCAGTTGCTCGAAGCCCGTGCGGCCGGTGGCGGCGGCCACGGCGAGCAGCGACTGCACCCGTGAGTCCACGCCGTACGCGATCTGGGTGCGGTCGACCCGGGCGGGCAGGCGTCCGTTGTCCGGGCCGCCGGAGGTGAGCAGCCACGGGGTGAAGACCGCCGCGTCGGTCACCGCCGGCCGGACCAGGCCCGCGTCGTCGAGGACCTGCCCGGCGCGGGCCAGCGCGGCCGGCATCTGCGATCCCCAGGCGTGCCAAAAGGACCGGGACAGTGCCCACGGCCGGATCGCGCCGAACGGCCACTCGCGCGGGCCGCCGTCCGACAGCGCGGCGATGCCCTCGGCGAATTGCCGCAGCGCCCGCCGGGCCGCCCTGCCGCCGCCCGCGTCGACGTACGCGGCGAGGCCCAGCACCGCCTCGGCGGTGGCGTCCGCGCCGTCCACGATGAGCCACGCCGGTGCACGGTCGCCGTCGACCACCTGCCACGTCCCGTACCGGACGAGAACCTGGCGCTGCAGCGCCGCGACCGCCAGATCGAGCCGGCGGCGCAGGAACACCGCGAACTCCGGGTCGGCGCCACGCCACGCGCCGCCGTCCTCAGCCCCGCCACCGCCCCTGACCGGACTGAAGGCTGCATAGGCCTCGCCGAACGCCCACACCGTGCGGGCCAGCCAGTACGACGGCCCGCTGTCGGACGGGTCGGGCAGCTCCGGCGGGTCGGCGCTCGGGTTGAGCGTGCCGTCCGGCTGCATCCACAGGGTCACGTTGCCGGCGTGGGGACCGGTGGTCGTCTGCATGTAGGCCAGCCCGCGCAGCAGCTCACGTGACGCCTCGCGGGAGGAGCGGGCGCCGGTCTGCCGCCAGTGCCGCAGATAGACCACCGCCGCGCGGGCGATGTCGTCGGCGTTGTAGGCGCCCTGACTCCAGGTGTCGGTGGCCGGGTCGTAGGCGCCGCCGCCGATCCGGCGGTAGGTGCCGTCCGGGTTGCGATCGGCATAGGTCCACAGCACGCCGATCTCCTGCCGGGAACCCGGCGGGGTGACGCGGTCGCGCAGGAAGTCGAGGTGGGCGAGGTTGGTCAGCCGGGCGGACGCGGCGGCCGGCTCCGGATTCAGCGGCGTGATCAACGGCGTGATCAACGGCGTGGTCAGGACGAGACTGCCGCCGAGCAGCAGCGAGCGACGTTTCATGACGAACTCCGATTCCAGAGGCGCGCGACCCCGATCTTGGTGTCCGCCATGCCGTAGAAGACGTAGTGGACACCGTCGACCTCTTCGATCGCGGTGGGAAAGACGACGTTGGGCACCGTGCCGCGATGTTCGTCCTCGGTCTCGGGTACGAAGATCGGCTCGGCGGTGCGGGCGAGGACGTGGCCGGGGTCGGCCGGATCGAGCAGCATCGCGCCGGCCGCGTAGTGGACGTCCTGACCGGCCGGGTCCCAGCCGGGCGGCACGTACCCGGTGACCCCGTGGTGGATGAGCAACCACCCCTCCGGCACCCGCAGCGGCGGCGGGCCGGCGCCGATCTTCAGTTCTTCGTAGGGGAACCGCGGCAGCGCCACGCATCGATGGCCGCGGAGCCGGACCAGCGCCGTCAGGTCGGCGACGACCTCGTCGACCGGCACGTAGGAGATCCAGATGCCGGGCCGCTCGTCGGTGACGCCGGCCGGCAGGTGCACGCCCTCGCCAGGCCGGAACCACCCCAGGTCCCACATCGGACGGTGGAGCATGGCGTAGCAGGGGCGGCCGCCCGGCCCGGGCACCGGCTCGGGAAAGAAGACCGCGTCCTTGTTGGGGAACAGGTTCAGGTCGGTGTCCAATGCGGGCTGGTACGCGAACTGCACCGGCCCGAGACGTTGCCAGGTCAGCAGATCGGCGGAGACCGCCATGGCGAGCCGCGGACCGAGCGGCCCGAACGCGACGTAGGTCATCAGGTGCCTGCGCAGGGTCGGCACCCAGGTCGTCCGCGGGTCCTCCACGCCCGCGTTGCCGATGCCGCGTTCCCAGCCCTCGTCCGGCGCCAGGACGACGCCCCGGCGGGACACCCCGACGGGTACGCCGTCGCGCAGCACCACCTCGGCCAGCCCGACCCGGGACACGTTGCCGCGGCCGACCATGCGCGGCAACAGATGCAGCCGCCCGTCCGGCGTACGCCCGCTCGCAGGGTTCAACACCCCTTCGGCTTCGAGCGGGTCACCCGGGTCGGGCGCCATCACGACGCCGACCCGGGTCAACTCGTACGGGATTTTCATCCCTTGATCCCGGACCCGAGATCGCTGGAGACGAAGTGTCGCTGGAACGCGATGAAGAGCGCGACCGCCGGTGCGGCCAGCACACACGCGCCGGCCAGGATCGCGCCGTACGGGTTGGCGGCCCGCGACGCCACGTTGCTGATGTAGTTGGCCAGGGAGACCGCGAGGGGCTGCATGTCCGCCTGCTTGGTCACCAGGAACGGCCAGAGGAACTCGTTCCACGGGCCGATGAAGGTGAGCAGGACCGCCGTCAGCAGTGCCGGACGCACCAGTGGCAGCGCGACCGACCAGAGGATCCGCAGCTCCCCCGCGCCGTCCAGCCGGGCGGCCGAGAACAGGTCATCGGGCAGCTGCAGGAAGAACTGCCGGAAGATGAAGACGGCCGTGGTGTTGATCGCGAAGGGCAGGATCATGCCGAGGTACGAGTCGGCCAGGCCGTAGCCCCGCACGATCAGCACGTAGAGCGGGATGAGCAGCAGCTGGAACGGGATCACCTGCACCAGCAGGACCACGACGAACAGCGTGCCGCGGCCACGGAAGTGCAGGCGGGCAAGCGCATAGCCGGCGAGGACGCCGAAGACGACCGTGCCGAGCAGAACGCCGCCGGTGAAGATCCCGGAGTTGATCAGCGAGCCGACCAGGTCGACGCGCGAGTTGATGTCGCTGTAGTTGTCGAGCGTGAGCCCGCCGGTCGGCAGCGCGCCGGCCACCGACGTGTCCGGTTCGGACTGCAGCGAGCCGATCAGCATGTAGTAGAAGGGAAACAGGAAGATCAGCGCGCCGGCGAAGAGGACGACGTACCGCAGGATCCTTGGCCATCTGCTCATGTCAGTCCCTCTCGATCAGCCGGCGGTTGATGAACGAGATGATCAGCACGCCGATGACCAGGAGCACGCCGATCGCCGCGGCGAAGTCCGGCTCACCCTGCTGAAGGCCGCGCTGATACATGACCAGGACCGGCGAGGCGGACGCGCCGTTGGGCCCGCCACCGCCGGTCAGCAGGTACGGCTCGGTGAAGAGGTTGGCGCCGGTGATGGTCGCCAGGATGACGACCAGCGCGGTGGCGGGCCGCACCGCCGGGACGGTGACCGACCAGAACTGCTGCCACCTCGAGGCGCCGTCGACCGAGGCCGACTCGTAGAGCTCATTCGGCACGTTCTGCAGCGCCGCGAGGTAGAGCAGGATGAAGAAGCCGAGCTGCTTCCAGGTCACGAACAGCGCGATGACCGGCATCGCGAGGCTCTCGTTGACCAGCCACGACGGGTCGGGCGCCAGCGGGCCGAGCACCGAGTTGACCAGTCCGCCGGAGTTGAACAGGAACAGCCACACGCCGACCACGGCCACGCTGGCCGTCACGTACGGGACGTAGAACGCGACCCGCAGGAATGCCCTGGCGTGCACCGCCCGGTTGAGCGCCACCGCGAGCACGAGCGCCAGCGCGGCGGTCAGCGGCACGTTGATCACCAGGAACACCACGATGTTCCCGAACGACTTGCGCACGCCCGGATCGGTCAGCACCGCCTTGTAGTTGTCCAGCCCCACGAACGGCCGCTCGACGATGGCGCCGGGCGCCGCGAAGAAGTAGTCGTGGAAGCTCATCCAGACCGCGAACCCCAGCGGGTACGCGAAGATGACGGCGATGTAGACCGCGTACGGCGCGGCCAGGATCATCCCGACCGGGTGGCGCCCCAGAACCGTGCGACCGGCGGTGCGAGTGGCGGCGGCCATCAAGAACCGCTGGCCAGTTGGTCGACCTTCTGCGCGGCCGCCGAGAACGCGTCCGGCACCGGCTTCTTACCGAAGATCACCGACTCGGAGTACGCGTCGCGGAACGCCTGCCAGATGGCCACGGAGTTCGGCACGTTCGGCACCTCGACGGTGCGCGCGGCCTGGTCGGCGAACTGCTTGTAGGCGGCGTTCTTCGTGAAGTAGTCCGGGTAGGCGGTCTGCAGGCCGGTGCGCAGCGGCATCTGGCCGGTCTTGGTCAGCAGGTCACCGTCCTGCTCCTTGCTGGTGGCGAACTTCAGGACCTCCCAGGCGGTGGCCCGGTTGGTGCAGGCGCTGTACATCGCGACGTTCTTGGCGTCGCTGAACGTCTTGATCTGGTCGGCCGGCTTCCCGGTGGAGGTCGGCACCGGCACCGCGCCCCACTTCACCTTGTCGCCGTAGACCGCGATCGCCCACGGCCCGACGATCGCCATGGCATCGAAGACTTAATCAATTTTTAAAAAACGTTTTGCGACGCAAAATCTTACTTACTATCTAGTTTTGAATGTATAATCATTCATTTGTCTGGTGA
>NZ_JBFAZH010000446.1:0-5791 GCF_040681735.1 Actinoplanes sp. NPDC051633
CCGACCGCGTGTCGGTGGCCTGCTCGAAGAGCGGGATCCGGGTTTCCCGCCACAACTCGCGGCCGAACAGCAGCGGCGCGTTGGCCCCGAGCGCCACCTGCACGCCGGCGATCACCTGGGCGGCGTTCCAGTACGCCGCGAACTGCGCCGGGCTGACCTGCAGGTGGAACTGGGTGCTGGTGCAGGCCGACTCGGGCGCGATCGTGTCGGTGGTTACCGCCAGCCGGTCGATGCCGTCGATCCGGATCTCCAGGTCCTCGCCGCGGGCCGCGAAGATCTGCTCGTTCAGCAGCGCGTACCGGGGGTTGGCGGACAGCGCGTCGGCCGTCATGTGCTCGCGGCGCAGCGTCGGCAGGATCCCGATCATCACCATGTGCGCGCCGACCGTGCGGGCGTGCTCCTCGGCGTTGTTCAGGCTGGCCCGCAGCGTGCGCTCGAGGTCGGCGTTCTCGTCGCCGGCCAGCCGCCGCGGCGGCAGGTTGATCTCGACGTTGAACTGGCCCAGCTCGGTCTGGAAGTCGGGATCGGCGATCGCGCCCAGCACCTCGGCGTTGCGCATCGCCGGGTCGGCGTTGCCGTCGATCAGGTTGAGCTCGATCTCCATCCCGGTCAGCGGGCGCTCGAACTCGAATCGCGACTCACGCAGCATCGACGCGAACACGTCCAGGCTGCGCCTGATCTTGTGCCGGTACTTCGCGCGGTCTTCCCGGGTAAAAGCGCGCTGCTCGACTTCCTCGCCCACCGCGTACCGTCCCCTCACGCGCTGTATCGCCGTCCCTATGATCTACCCCTTGCTGCTCAGGCGCCACACCACCTTTACAGATGTCTCCCACGCATCGAGACTCGTCAGTATGCGACGTAGAGGACTTATCGCAGCGACTTGCGCGCTGCTGCTCGGGCTCGGCTGGAGTGCGGCGCCGGCCGGGGCCGACGGGGCCGCGCCGGCCGCGGCCGACTGGACGACGACGTGGGCGACCGCGCCCGCCGCGGCGGTGAGCGGCGTTCAACAGGGGTACGCGGGCTTCACCATCCGCAACGTCGTGCACACGACGGTCGGCGGCAACCGAGTACGGGTCCACCTCTCCAACCGCTTCGGCACGCAGCCGGTGCTCTTCGGGCACGTGACGGTCGCCGTCTCGGCACACAAGGGCGGCCAGCGCAACGGCGCGATCGACCAGAGCAACGGCGAGGCCGTCCCCGGCTCGGTGCGCGACGTGCTGTTCAACGGCAGGTCGTCGTTCACCGTCCCGGCCGGCGCCGAGGCGATCAGCGACCCGGTGGCGCTGCGCGTGAGGGCCGACCGCGACCTGCTGGTCAGCACGTGGACGCCGAACCCGTCCGGCACGGTCACCTACCACCCGTCGGCGATGCAGGACTCGGTGTTCAGCCGTGGGCCGGCCGACCACGCCGGCGACGAGTCGGCCGCCGCCTTCGGCGAGCGCACCCGGGTCTGGCACTACGTCAACGGCGTCGACGTGCGGGGTGGGCCGGGCACCGTGGTGGCGCTGGGCGACTCGATCACCGACGGCGTCACGTCGACCTTCAACGCCAACCGGCGCTGGACCGACTACCTCGCCGCGCGGCTGGCCCGGTCGCAGGTCCCGGACTACGGCATCGCCAACTCCGGCATCAGCGGCAACCGGGTGCTGCTCGACTCGCACTGGCCGGACTACAACATCTTCCAGGTCTTCGGCCCCAGCGCGCAGACCCGGCTGCCGGAGGACGTGCTCGACCGTGCCGGAGCCCGGACGGTGATCATCTTCGAGGGCGTCAACGACATCCAGCAGGAGCCGCACCAGACCGATCCCGAGCAGATCATCGCCGGGCTGGCCCAGATCGCCGCCCGGTCGAAGGCGCGCGGCCTGCGCGTGATCGGCGCGACGATCATGCCGTTCAAGGGCTGGGGATCCTGGACGCCGGAGCTGGAGACGACGCGGGTCGCGGTGAACGAGTGGATCCGCGCGGGCGGCGACGGCGCGCTCAACGGCGTGGCGGACTTCGACGCGGCCACCCGTGATCCGGCCGACGTCGCGCGGATCCTGCCCGCGTACGACAGCGGCGACCACCTGCACCCCAACGACGCGGGCGACGCGGCGATGGCCGCGGTCGTGCCGCTGGGCAAGCTGTAGGCGCTATCGGAGCCAGGCCGCGGTCACGGCGACCGCGATGGTCACGCCGAGCGCGGCCTGGATCAGCAACGCCGGGCCGAGGTGCGACCACAGCGTCGGGATGCGCGGTGTCAGCGGTTGCATCGTGGTCAGGTTGATCATGTGCAGCAGGCGGACCGGGATCGCCGGGTCCGCCTGCGCGCGCGTGGTGAGCTGCACGAGGTCGCCCCGGTGCAGTGCCGACGCCGGCAGGTGGCCGTGCATCTCGACCTCGTAGACCTGGCCGAGGTCGTCGCGCACCCGCATCGGGGTGACGAGGAACTCCGGTCCCTTCTTGAGGTCCTTGAAGCGGCGCCGCACGCCTTTCAGGCGCACGATCGCGCCGATCAGCCGTGCGATGGTCGCGCTGACGAAGATCAGGACGACCAGTGGCCGGCCGACCTTCACTTCGCGGGTGTACGAGGCGTGGAAGCCGAGGAACCGGCCGGTGATGATCGGGCCGGCGTGCCGGAGGATCCGCTCGCGGTGCAGCTCGGTGTCGTCCATGGGGGGTCACCTCCTGGATGTCCCTCGATGGTACGGAGAGCGACCGTGACATTACAGTGAGTGAATAGGCG
The DNA here is from genome assembly GCF_040681735.1 of Actinoplanes sp. NPDC051633. NCBI lineage: Bacteria > Bacillati > Actinomycetota > Actinomycetes > Micromonosporales > Micromonosporaceae > Actinoplanes > Actinoplanes sp. NPDC051633. Next base: position 2,726 of record NZ_JBFAZH010000446.1, read on the forward strand.
GTTCATGCGTCTTTTAGCGGGTAGGCGCATCGCCATGGACATGTCGTATCTACGCCCCCTTTACCAACGTCAGGGTCCGTGGGCGTCGGTCTATCTGGACGTCACCCGGGCCGAGGAGAACGCCGGCCATCAGATCGACCTGCGCTGGCGCGCCGCGCGGGCGGCGCTCGAGGAGCAGGGCGCGGACGCCGCCACACTGGAGGCGCTGTCGGCCGCGATCGCGGACTCCGGCGGCCTGTCCGGGCGGGCCGGGCTCGCCCTGTTCGCCGCCGGCGGCGAGGTCGTCCTGGCCGAGCCGCTGCCCTCGCCGCCGCCCGCGGAGATCGCCGAGTTCGGGCCGCTGCCGCACGTCATGCCGCTGATCGCCCAGCGCGGCGAGGAGGTGCCCTACGTGATCGCCGAAGTCCACCGCGACCGGGCGGACGTGACCGGCCTCGGCGTCGGCGGGGTCGAGCGCAAGCGCAGCGTCCAGGGCAGCGAAACCTTCCCGATCCGGAAGGTGCAGGCCGGCGGCTGGTCGCACCGGCGCTACCAGCAGGCCGCCGAGGAGACCTGGAAGCGCAACGCGGGCGACGTCGCGGCCGCGGTGGCGGAGCTCGCCTCGACCGTCGGCGCCGAGGTCATCGTGCTGGCCGGCGAGGAGCACGCCACCTCGTACACGTCGTCGCAGCTGCCCGAACGCTGGCGCAACCGCGTCGTCTTCGTCGAGGGCAACAAGGGCGAGGAAGGGCTCGACGAGGCGGCCACGATCGCCGTGGCCGAGGTCGCCGACCGGCACGCCCGCGAGGCGATCGACCGCTACCAGACGCAGCGCGGCGACGGGTACGAGAGCACCGGCCTGGCCGACGTCGTCACCCGGCTGCAGCGCGGGCAGGTCGAGACCGTACTGCTGGTCAACGACGCGTCGTCCACCGACACGCTGTGGATCGGCCTCGACGACCCGGCGCTCGTCGCCGTCGACCAGTTCGAGCTGCGCGACTCCGGCATCAACGACCCGCGCCAGGTGCGGGCCGACGCCGCGCTGGCCCGGGCGATCGCCGGCACCGACGCCGATCTGGTGCTGGTGCAGGCCGATGAGGTGCCGCTGACGCACGGTATCGGTGCGGTGCTGCGTTACCGCGACGGGCAGACGGCCGCAGTTTGATCCTTTCCGCTGGGGGCAGTCACCCGCCATGAAGCTGCCCTCGCCTCGCGGCCCGGTTTCCGCCGCGGTGATCGACGCTCTGGCCCGGCCGCCGCACGACGTCACGATCCCGTCCCGGCACTCGGATGACGACGACCTCCACCTCACGCTGTTCGTGCTCTACGAGCTGAGCTACCGGGGCTGGGACGGGGTGGACGACGACTGGGAATGGCAGCCGTCACTCATCGCCGCCCGTACCCGCCTGGAGAAGGTCTTCGAGGGGCAACTGATCGAGCTGGCCGGGCCGGTGACGCCGCCGGCGCAGCCGATCGCCCGCGAGCTCATCGAGCTGACCAGCGCGGACACCGGTCCGTCGCTGTCGAAGTTCCTGCGCGGCCGGGCGACCCGCGCCCAGTTCCGCGAGTTCGCCGCGCACCGCTCCGTCTACCACCTGCGTGAGGCGGACCCGCACACCTACGCGATCCCCCGGCTCGGCGGGGCGGCCAAGGCCGCGTTGATCGAGATCCAGATCGACGAGTACGGCAACGGCCGCGAGCCGCGCATGCACCAGGAGCTCTTCAAGCGCACGATGGTCGCGCTCGATCTCGACACGACCTACGGCGCGTACGTGGACGTGGTGCCCGCCCGCACGCTCGCGATCAACAACATGATGTCGCTCTTCGCGCTGCACCGGTCGCGGCGCGGGGCGATCATCGGGCATCTGGCCGCGTACGAGATGACCTCCACCGCGCCGAACCGGGCCTACGGCAACGGGTTGCGGCGGCTTGGTGGCGATGCGGACGCCACCGCCTTCTACGACGAGCACGTCGAGGCGGACGCGGTGCACGAGCAGATCGCGGCGTACGACCTGTGCGGCTCGTTCGCCGCCGCGGAGCCGGGGCTGGCGGGGGACGTGCTCTTCGGGGCGCGGTGCGCGCTGGCGCTCGACCAGGAATGGGCGACCGAGGTCCTGGCCCGCTGGGACGCGGGCGAGTCCTCTCTCCGCGAGCCGTTGCCCTGAGTTCTCGGCTTGCTCCTATTCCGCTGTGCGCGGGGCCTCCGATTCGCGGGTTGTGCCCGCTCGGAAGCCGACCGCCTTGTGCGTGCCGTCGCAGAACGGCTTGATGGCCGACTTGCCGCAGCGGCACAGCGCGACCGTGCCGCGGCCGGGATCGATGACCTGGCCGTCCGGGGTCTGCAACGTGAAGTCGCCGCGGATCAGGAGCGGCCCGTCCTCGTAGGGAGTGACGATGGCGCCCGTTCCGTGATCGTTCATGCCGACCGGACTGCCCCGGCCGGATCGCTCCAAACGCTGCCGGGGCGCGCGTGACCGGTGCGACGCGATGTCCGCCGTGAGGTTACCGATTGCGCGAAACCGGCACGGAGCCGCGCGCGAACCGGTGAACTTGACCTTGACGTGTGCCTCCGGCCGTTCGGCGGGGCGCCGTAGCCGTGTTCGACGGGGGATGAGGCAGATGACAGGCGCGATCGTGAAACCGGACAGTGTGCTCGCACGCACCGCCCGCGAGATGGTGGAGGCGCATGCGGGCGGGGCCGGGCCCCGCGAGGGCATGACGATCTGCCCGGTGTGCGGGGAGCCGTTGCCGTGCCCGTCCGGGCGGGCGGCGGCGGAGGTGCTGTTCGCGGCCGGGCTAGCCGAGTCGTCCGGCCTGATCGACGTGGCCCGGACGCAGGCGCTGGGAGCGGCTTCGCCGCTGGGCCTTCCGGCGGCGGGCTCGGCGGCGGCACGATCCTCGGGGTACGCGCAGACCGGCGCGTCCCTGTCGGTCAGCGCCGGCGACGCCTCGACGCCTGTCCCGGTGGCCCCGGCGACTGCGGGCGACCGGCCGGCGGTGCCCGCACCCGGCACGGTCTCGGGCGGCCCCGCCGCTCCGGGCGGCTCGGCTGCGGCCGGCGGCTCGGCTGCTCCGGGCGTCGCCGCG
>NZ_JBFAZH010000447.1:0-5790 GCF_040681735.1 Actinoplanes sp. NPDC051633
ACCCCCCAATCACCAGATCTCTTTGCGGTGCCTGGGTGTACCGCGGTGCGACCTCCCGACCCCCCGCCGGGCCGCCGGGGGCGGCCCACGCCGCGTTCCGGGACAGCTGGCGCGCGGTCAAGCGGCAGAACAAGGCAGCGCTGGGCGTCGGCGACCCGGATGCGCTGCACGATGTGATGATCAAGCGGTTCCACGAGTACAAGCGCCAGCTGCTCAAGGTGCTGCACGTGGCGACCCTGCACCAGCGGCGGCTGGCCGGGGCGACGATGCCGGCCCGGGTGGTGCTGTTCGGCGGCAAGGCGGCGCCCTCCTACCACGCGGCCAAGTCGATCATCCACCTGATCAACCGGCTCGCCGACCTGGTCCGGGACGATCCGTACGTGACGGTCGTGTTCCCGCCGAACTACAACGTCACGCTGGCCGAGCGCATCGTGCCCGCCGCCGACCTGTCGGAGCAGATCTCGCTGGCCGGCAAGGAGGCGTCCGGCACCGGCAACATGAAGCTGGCCCTCAACGGCGCGCTCACCATCGGCACGCTGGACGGCGCCAACATCGAGATCCGCGACCGGGTCGGCGCGGAGAACTTCTTCCTCTTCGGCCTGGACGCCCGGCAGGCGTCGGAGCTGCGCGCGGGTGACTACCGGCCGCGCGACCTCTACGAGGCCGACCCGGAGTTGAAGGCGGCGGTCGACCTGATCGGCAGCCTCGGCTTCGGCGACGTGGTCGACTCGATCCTCGGCCGCGACGAGTACCTGGCGCTGGCCGACTACCGCGCGTACGTGGACGCCCAGGACCGGGTCGACGCGGCCTGGCAGGATCCCGACGACTGGGCCCGGATGTCAATCCTCAACACCGCACGGTGCGGCTTCTTCTCCTCCGACCGCACGGTCGCCGACTATTGCGCCACGATCTGGAAGATCACCTGACGACCGGCGCGGTCGCGGCGGAATAGGCCGGGTCGCAGCGGGTACGCGCCGCGGCATGACGGTCGAGGCGAGTGTCACCTATATCGGGAACGCGACCACGCTGTTGCGGATCGGCGATTTCACGCTGCTCACCGATCCGGCGTTCGGGGCGGCCGGCAGTCGCGTGCCGCTGGGCTACGGGATGTGGACGAAGCGGCTCAAGGACCCCGCCATGGCGGTCGCGGACCTGCCCCGCCTCGACGCGGTGCTGCTGTCGCATCTGCACGGCGACCATTTCGACCCGACCGCCTCGCGGAGCCTGCCGCGCTCCCTGCCCGTGGTCACCACCCCGGCCGCCCGGCGCGGCCTGCGGCGGCGCGGCTTCGAGACGGTGCACGGCCTGCCCACCTGGGACTCGTACGAGTGGACCAGCGCGACCCAGCGCCTGCGGGTGACCGCCGTCCCGGCCAAGCACGGACCCGGCCTGCTCGACCGGGCGCTGCCCGAGACCATGGGCTCGATCCTCGAGCTCGAGGAGAACGGCCGGCACCGGCTGCGGCTCTACATCACCGGTGACACCCTCTACGGCCCGCACCTCGCCGAGATCCCGCGCCGGTTCCCCGAGATCGACGCCATGCTCATCCACCTCGGCGGCACCAGGATCCTCGGCCTGCTGCTGACCATGGACGAGCGGCAAGGCGTCGAGACCACCCACCTGATCCGGCCCGGACTCGTGCTGCCGATCCACAACGACGACTACAAGGTGCAGAAGTCATCGCTGAGCGACTTCGTGAACCGGGCCCGGGCGCACGGCCTGACCGGGATCGAGCCGATCGAGCGCGGCGCGACGCACGCGTTTAAGCCCGCCTGACACCGGTATCCCACGGCATGCGAACTATCACCAAGACGGCGGTGGCAGCCACCGCGACGGCGGCCGGACTGGCCGCCTATCTGACCGGCCGCGCCCGGCGCGCGCGGCCACCCGGGCCGGCCGAGCCGGACGACCGCCGCCACGTGCTCACCGTCTTCCGCCCGCTGTCCGAGCTCACCACCATGGCCGACCGGCCGGCGCCGCTCGCCGCCCTCGGCGACTCCGTCACCGTCGACCTGCGCGCGGCACCCGGCGACCGCGGCACCGAGATCTCGGTGCGGCGCACGGACGACCGGGTCTCCGCCGGCGACGTGCGCCGCGCGTTGCGCGAGTCGCGCTCCCTGCTGGAGGTCGGCGACGTGGTCCAGCCGGGCATCTCGACCACCGAGCCCACGCTCACCAACAAACCGCTGCGCTCGGCCACCGAACACGGCCGCGAGGGAGGACTGCTGTGAAGGCGTTGCAGTGGGAAGGCGTCAACAAGCTGGCCGTCAACGACGTGCCCGACCCGGAGCTCCGCAACCCCGGCGACGTCATCCTCAAGGTCCGGCGCACCACGACCTGCGGTTCCGACCTGCACCTGCTGGGCGGCTACATCCCGTTCATGGAGAAGGGCGACGTGCTCGGCCACGAGTTCCTCGGCGAGGTCGTGGAGGTCGGTCCCGACGTGCGTAAGCATCGGATCGGCGACCGGGTCGTCGTCTCGTCGTTCGTCTCCTGCGGCCGCTGCTGGTACTGCAGCCAGGAGCTCTACTCGCTGTGCGACAACGGCAACACCAACCCGGCGATCACCGAGACGATGTGGGGTCAGGCGCCCGGCGGCTGCTTCGGGTACTCGCACGCGATGGGCGGCTACGCCGGAAGCCACGCCGAGTACATCCGGGTGCCGTTCGCCGACGTCGGCGCGTTCACCGTGCCGGAGGGGGTGAGCGACGAACGCGCGCTCTTCGCCTCCGACGCCGCCTCGACCGGCTGGATGGGCGCCGACCTCGGCGGGGTCGGCCCCGGCCAGGTGGTCGCGGTGTGGGGCGCCGGCGCGGTCGGGCAGATGGCGGCGCGCGCGGCCGTTCTGCTCGGCGCGGAACGGGTGATGGTGATCGACCGATACGATTATCGGCTGCAGCAGGTGGAGAAGCACATCGGTGCGGAGACCATCAATTACGAGCGCTCGAACGTCGCCCACGAATTGCGCGAGAGAAGCGGCGGCCGGGGCCCGGACGTGTGTATCGAGGCGGTCGGCATGGAGGCGCATTCGGCCGGTGTGCAAAACGTGTATGACCAGGTCAAGCAGCAGTTGCGACTGGAAACCGACCGACCGGCCGCACTTCGCGAGGCGATTCACGCGTGCCGTAAAGGTGGCAGCGTATTCGTGCTCGGAGTGTTCGCGGCGCTGGTCGACAAATTCCCGCTGGGCGCGATGATGAACAAGGGCCTGACGGTCCGCGCCGCGCAGATGCACGGCCAGCGGTACATTCCGATGCTCCTCGACCGGATGGCGAAAGGCGAACTGGTCACCGAGCATCTGGCGACCCACGTGATGCCGTTGTCCGAGGGGCCGGAGGGTTACCGCATCTTCAAGGAGAAGGAGGACGACTGCGTCCGGTCGGTCTTCCTGCCGCACGGAGCGCTGCCCTCGACCGCCTGAGGAACCGAGTCCACAGTGTAGGGTTTCGTCCGGATTGGTTAACGCCGAGGAAACGTCCATCGGCCGTTGAACCGCGACCGCCGTGGCATAGATGCGACTTGGCGCAACCGTGCCACCATCTTGCGGCATCCCCTCGTCTTAGTCTGACAGCGACGTCCATCCATGCCTTTGGCCCTGTTGGGCAGGCTCTGGACTGGTTCGGGCGATCGTGTGGCGGCACGGTCACCGGGTATTGCGGGGGATCCGGAAAGGGTGGGACATGACGAGTTCGATCGGGTACCTGGCAGTCGGGATAGCTTCATCCGCCGACGACCGCCGGGCACTCGCACAGCTCCTCGGGGACACCGAGGCGTTTCTGATCGTGTCGAGCGTGGAGCAGGCCCGGCAGTTCCTGAGCCGAGTCGGCGGCGCCGACGCCGACCTCGTGGAGCGGTTGCCGGCCGAGTTGACGACCCAGGAGGGCAACGAGCCGGTGGTGGTTGCGCCGGCGCGAGCGGTCGCCGCCCAGGCGGCGGAGGCGCGGATCATGGTGACCGAGACGGTCGAGATGGCCGAGCAACCGGGGTCACCCGAGACGCCGGTGGATCCGGCGTTGAGAGTCGACTCGGACCGTCGGATGCTGCGGTGGCTCGACCGCGAGGTCGGGCTGACGCGGCTGGAGCACGACTTCCTCGCCTGCCTGCTCGGGGCGCCCGGGCGGATCTGGACCTACCAGCGCCTGCACCACGAGGTGTGGGGCAACGAGCTGCTCGGGCGCGGGTCGGACCTGCACTCGGTGGTCCGCCGGCTGCGGGCCAAGCTGGCCCGCATCGGCGCCGCCGCCACCATCCAGGCGGTCCGCGGCGTCGGTTTCCGGCTGGCCGCGCACTGAGCCGATCGACGGAAAGGGCCCGCTGAGAATCTCAGCGGGCCCTTCTGCTGTCCGATGGGGATCCGGCCCGCCCGACGGGGGACGGGTGAGCCGGATCCGTCATCCGACGCCTAATGCGTCAGCAGCGGACAGGTGTCAGTTGGAAATCCTCCACCGTGGTGCCACCGGCGGTGATCTTCGCCTTGCGGGTCTGGGGCTGCCAGCCGTCCTTGGCGACGATCATCGTCAGCGGGTTGTTGCGCCGGTCGATCCAGTAGGCGTACTCGCCCTGGGCGTTGGTGCTCAGGGAGAGCGACGACGCCCACGAGTTCACCTGGACCGTGGCGCCGTTGATCGGCGCGGTGACCCCGGCGCACGAGGCGCCGGTGACCTTGCCGGTCAGCTTGCCCCACGACTTCGGCGGGTTGGCGATCATGGTCACGTCGACCGGAGCCACCGCGTACGGCGTGTTCTCCTTGATCGTCACCGCGCCCTTGTAGGTGCCGGGCTGCGCGACGTTGCCGGACATCGTCACCTTGACCGTGACCTTGTCGCCCGGCGCGAGGGTGGCCGACGTCTTGTCGATCGACAGCCACTCCACGTCCGCCCCGGCGGCGGCGCACTCCTCGAAACCGGGGAGCACCTCACTCGCCGGGTCGGCCGTGAAGCCACCCGACGAACCGCCGATCTTGTAGAAGCCACAGGACGCGCCACCGCGGTACCGGGCCTCGTTCGCGTTCGGCAGCGACTCCCAGGCGTCGGACGCCGGGTCGAACGCGAAGCCCGCGTTGGTCACCCCGGCACCCTGCACGCCGCCGACGACCATGAGCTTGTCGTTGGCGACCGCGAAGGACGCGGCCCAGTGGTCGGACGGAGCGTCCGGGATGGCCGTCCACGAGGTGCCGTCGAGCTTGTACCCGCCGGCCGTGGCAGCGTTGCCGTCGTTACCGCCGGAGCAGTAGAGGACGCCGTCGATGCCACCGCAGGAAGCGAAGGCCAGGGACTTCGGGTAGTCCGGCAGCGTCTCCCACGAGTCGGCGCCGAGGTCGTACGCGACGACGTCGTTGTCCATCGGGAGACAGCTCGCGGTCGTGCACCCGCCGACGGCGTACAGCTTGCCGTCGACGACCGCCTGACCGGCCGCGGAGCGCGGAGCCGGGTTCGGGGCCTTGACCTCCCAGGCGTTGGCACCCGGGTCGTACGCCCAGGTGTCCGCGGCCGGGCCGGCCTCGCCCCAGCCGCCGGTTGCGACGATCGTGCCGTCCACGACGCCCACGGTCATCGCGTTGCGGGCGGCCGGCAGATCGGCGATCGACGCCCAGCTCTGGGCGACCGGGTCGTACACGAAGTTCTTCGTGGTCGACGCGCTGCCGTCACCGCCACCGATCGAGTACACCTTGCCGTCCACCGTGACGACCCGGTTGTCCATGATCGTCTGCGGGTAGTCGGCGATGCCCGTCCACGGCTCGGCGTTCGAGCCGGTCACGGTCGAGGTGCCCTTCGCGCCCTTCGAGGCGAA
>NZ_JBFAZH010000448.1:0-5790 GCF_040681735.1 Actinoplanes sp. NPDC051633
CTGCTGCGGATCCGCATGCGCAATCGCAAGCAGGCATCGCCGGTGCACCGGCAGTATCCGGGATACATGGGCATGTAGTCGGATCGGTGACGGCGCGATCGCGTGCCGTCACCGATGCTGTGCGGATGAAATACGCACTCTGCATCGGGATCAACGACTATCCGGGAACCGGCAGCGACCTGTCCGGTTGTGTGAACGACGCCAACGACTGGGCCGAGGAGCTGACCAAGCGCGGCTTCGAGATCGAGATGATGCTGGACGCGCAGGCCACCGGGGCGGCGATGCGCGACGGGATGCGGCGGGTGCTGCAGCGGGCCGGGTCCGGCGACACCGTCGTCATCACGTACTCGGGGCACGGCACCTGGGTCCGCGACGACAACGGCGATGAGCCGGACGGGCGCGACGAGGCGCTGGTGCCGTACGACATCGCGGCGAACGGCCCCCTGCTCGACGACGAGCTGTACGACATCCTCTGCGACCGGGCCCGCGGGGTCCGGCCGATCATGATCTCCGACTCCTGCCACTCGGGGACGGTCGCCAAGTTCGCGCCGTCCACCCGGACCGACGCGGACCGGGTGCGCTTCCTGCCGCCGGGGGTGTTCCTGTCGCAGGAGGAGGCCGCGCGGGCGGCACGCATGCCGCGGGTCACGGCCGGTCGTCCACGGCACGCCGCGCTGCTGATGTCGGGCTGCACGGACGTCGAGTTCAGCTATGACGCGCATTTCGACGGGCGGGCCAACGGCGCATTCACGTACTTCGCGCTGAAAGCCCTGCGGGAGCTTCCGGACGGTGCGACGTACCGGGACTGGGGCCGGGCCATCGCGCAGTCACTGCCCAGTCAGGACTATCCGCAGCGGCCGGGGGTGGACGGGAGCCGCACCCAGCGCGCCTGGACCGTGCTGTAGCCGGAATCATCGTCAAGCAGAGCCGGCACCGCGGGCGACCAGCGCCCAGCAGAGGCAGCCGAACGCGGCCGTCGTGGTGATCGTGCGCAGCAGGTTCCAGGCCAGCCAGCGCGACTCGTCGAACCGCTCCCGGACGGCCGCCAGGTCAGCGATCGTGCCGGGGTCGCCGGCTGCCTTCAGCGCGTCGTTCAGCGGCACGTTCACCACCATCGTGACGGCGACCGCCAGCGCGTAGAGGACCAGCGCGGCCAGCACCCACGGCAGGATCCCGCGGCCGGGGTTCAGCACCGCCGCCGCGATGGTGAGCAGCAGCGCGCCGAGGAAGCTCGCCATGAACCAGGGGTTGATGATCGCCCGGTCCATCGCCTGGAAGGCGCCGACGAACGTGCGGTCGTCGGTGCGGCCCAGGCCTTGCATGACGGTGTGCTGGTAGAGGCCGAACACGCCGGCCGTCAGACCGGTGGTCATCGTCGCCGCGATCAGCGCGGACACTCGCAGTACGAACATGCGACCAGTCAACCGGCGGTCCTGGAAGCAGACCATCGCTCAGGATCTTCGCCGCATACGCGAGGATCTCAGGTATGACGTCCACGGTGGAGCGCGTCGCCGCCGCGGTGGCGGTGCTGCTGGCGCTCGCCGCCACGGTGCTGGCGGTGGTGCTGCTCGATGTCCGGTATCTCGTGGTCCCGGCCGGCGCCGCCGCGCTCGGCCTCCTCGGCCGGCGCCGGGCCGTCATCGTCGGGCTGACCTGCGTCGGCGGCCTGGTCTCGGGTCTGTTCGTCTGGCTCGTGGTGCAGGTGCTCTTCCTGCCCGCCAACACTCCGGCGCCGTACTCCCTGCCGCGGATCTCGGTGCACTACACCGGCCGGGTCGACGCCACCGGTCCGGCGGTCACCCTGACCGAGACGGTCGTCTGCGATCGGGATTTCCGGGACAACCTCGAGGACGAGTTCACCGATCCGGAGCCGGACCTGTCCGCGCTGCGGATGCCGGCCGGGTGGAGCGCCGAGGGCCGGCTCGACGGCGCACCGGTGTACGTGCGGGTCAGGGGCCTGCCCGCATTCGGCGCCGGCACCTTCGGCGTGCAGCGGGAAACCTTCGATCTGAACCTCGGGGCCGCCGCCCTGGGTTCCGACCAGTTCTGGCTGGTGCCGGTCGCCGGCTCCGACCTCACGATCAGGACGCCGAAGGGCGCACTCGGCAACTCCGACCCGGCGGCGGACGGGATACAGGACCTGCCGGGACGGCCGGCGCTGCAGAGCCTGTCCATCAAGACGCCCCGGTTCGGCGGGCCGGTCACGATCGACGTGCTCGGCTCGGCGCTGCGCAACCCGGCCGGCCGCAAGATCTACGAGGCCGGCTCGTGGGGCTTTCTGCCCTGGCTGCTCAGCGCGCTGGTGCTGGCGCTCACGGCGGTGGCGGTGGACGTCCTGAAGGAGCGCGTCCGCGGCATCTTCACCACCACCGAGGAGAAGCCGGCACCGCGTAAACCGCGCAAACCGCGACGACGGCGCCGGTGAGCGCCCGGCATCGCCCTCAGCCGACCTCGACGATGACGGCGGTGGCGTTGTCGGTGCCACCCGCGGCCAGCGAATCGGCGAGCAGCGAGTCGACCGCGCCCGCCCCGCCCGCCTCCAGCACCGCCTGGATGCGCTCGTAGGGCACCTGGTCGGTGAGGCCGTCGGTGCACAGCAGGAGGCGGTCGCCCGCCCGCAGCGCGACGTTGAGCAGATCCGGCTCCGGCGCGTCGGGGTGGCCGGCATAGCGGGTGAGCCGGTAGCGCGCGGTGCGCGCCTCGGGCGAGTCGTGGGCGAACCAGCCGTGCACCGCGCCCAGCCAGGCGATGGTGTGGTCGGTGGTGAGCAGCTCGAGCAGGCCGGCACGCAGGCGGTAGGCGCGCGAGTCGCCGAGTTGCACGATCCACGCCTCGTCCCCGCCGGCCACGAATCCGGTGAGGGTGCACCCGGTCAGGCCGGCCCGGGCGTGACCGGCCGCGATCACCTGCCGCTGAATCTCGGCCACCGCCGCGCGCAGGGCGGAAGCGTCCGGCGCCGCCTCGGCGGCGAAGACCTCGACGGCGAGGTTGCCGGCCTCGTCGCTGCCGGGACCGTCGCCCATCCCGTCGGCCACCACGGCGAGGCGGCGCTGCGGCTCGGCGCGCATCTTGTCGAAGTTCGCCGGATACCGGTTGCCGGTCACACTCCCGGCCGTCATCGCGAGGTCGGCCACCGCGGCAGCTTACGCTGGGCGGGTGGACGATCTGGTGCAGGCGCAGGCGTTGTGCGACCGGCTCGGCGAGAGCTACCACCTGCTGTATGTGAAGGGCCCGGACGGCTGGTCGGTGTCGCGGTCGGCGACCGCCCCCGCCGAGACGGCCGCGGCGGAGGCGTCCGCACCGGCCGGCGAGGCCGTCGCGGTCTCCCGCTCCGGAGGCTCGGCCCATTTCGAGTACGCGGTCGGCGGCGAGACGGTCACCGCCTTCGACCCCGGGTATCCGGCCGAGGAGACGATGTGGGGCTCCGACCCGGGCCGGCTGAGCCACCTGATGAACGCCCTGGGCCTGCGCCCGCCGATGTACGAGTACGAGGACGAGTGGAAGGACTCCGACGCCCGGGCGATCGTGCTGGCCCAGCGCATCACGGGCCTCAAGCCGGCCACCCTCTTCACCTGAGAAAGTGGTAGCTCAGCCGCGCATTCGGCCCCGCGAAAGGCCGCTGAGCTACCACTTTTTGCTTGCCCCCGCGGCGCCGGGCGCGGTCAGGGGAGGCTGAGGATCAGCTCCCTGATCGTGGCGTTGCGGCCGTTGGCGTAGCCCTCATCGGTGCCGATCTCGCGGAAGCCGCACTTCTCCAGCACCCGGCGCGAGCCCTCGTTGTCGGCGGCGACCCGGGCCGTCACCGGCCGCACCGGCACCAGCCGCAGCAGCTCGGTCAGCGCCCTGGTCGCGACGCCGCCACCCCACCACGCCCGGTCGATCCAGTACGTGACCTCGGTGTCGCCCTCGATCACGAACGACGACACCGTGCCGGCCAGCACGCCGTCGACGACGATCGCCCGCAGCGTGACGTCGGGCCTCGCGCGCACCCGGCGCATGTGCTCGTCGAAGGCCGCCCGGTCGGACGGGTCGGCCGCGGTGAAGGCCGCCATCCGCACGGCCTCGGGGTCGCGCCTGTGCTCGAAGATCGCGTCCAGGTCGGCATCCTCGACCGGCCGCAACGTCACCTCGGTCATGCGCGCACCGCCTTGAGGTAGGCCGTCGCCGTCGTGCTGCGCCGCGGCGCGCCGGACTCGAGCGCCTCCCGCAGGTGCGACTCCAGATCCACGCGCTCGGCCTCGGTCAGCGTCGCCTCCATCGCCTCGCGGTACGTCGGCGCCAGCGGGTTGGGCGCCGTCTCGCGCATCGCCGCCCAGTCTCCCGGCAGCGCGGGCGCGGGCACGTCCATCTCCGCCCGGTAGTCCATCTCGATCGCGGTGAACCCGGCGCCGGCCGCCCACCGGAGCAGGTCACGCTCGTCGAAATCGAGGATCACGTCCTCCCCCTCGTACGCGGCCAGCACCTTGGCCACCAGGGGCAGCACCGGCGTCAGGTCGAACCCGAGAAAGCCGAAGCGCTCGGCGCCGAAGCTGTTGATCGGCTCGAAGATCGACAGGCGCCCGCCCGGCCGGAGCACGCGCGCCAGCTCGCCGAACGCGCGCTCGCGATCCGGCAGATACATCAGCACCGACCGCGTCGTCACGACGTCGACCGATGCCGGTGGGACCTCGGTGAGGTCGTCGGCCGAGGCCGTCACGAACGAACATCGCGGGTCGTCGCCGGCCCGGGCGCGGCACTCGTCGAGCAGCGCCGGCGACACATCACTGAAGATCACCCGGCCGGAGGGGCCCACCCGCTCCAGCGCGCCGAAGGCGACGAGGCCGGTGCCCGTGCCGACGTCGAGCACCACGTCGCCGGGCTCGATCGCGGCCCGGTCGAGCACCCCGTCGCGAAAGGCGATCAGCGCGGGATGGTGGTCACGCTTGACCGCCGGGTCGCCGCCGTCGCGCCGGTGCAGCAGCCAGCTCGCCCACCTGTCCGTGGTCATGCCGCGGACCCGATGATCGCGGCCGGGACGCTCAGCTCGGGCGTCGCATAGAGCGTCGCGATCGCATCGGGATCGTCGCCCGCGCAGGTCGTCGCGACCGTGTCGATCAGCTCGTCGTAGTCGGGGCCGGTCTTGCCCTGATAGGACGCCTCCATGCGGCCCCACTCGTCCCACGGCAGCGTCTCGACCCGCATCAGCGCGGCCAGGTCACGGATCGCGTTGCCCCGGATCTCGGCCTCGCCCCACGCGTGGCTGGTGCCCCAGACACCGAACCTCGTCCCCTCGATCTCGCCCGCGCGCCACAGCCGCCACGCCTCGCCGCCGGTCAGGAACCGGCCGGGCGCCAGGTCGGCCGCGTCGGGCACGGTCTCGCTGCCGAACCACTCGGGATCGGTGCGCACCCAGCGGCGCTCGTCGTCGCTCCAATACTCCAGCACCCAGTGGTCGAGCCCGAGACCCTCCTGGAAGTAGGTGCCGAAGCCGCAGCGGGCCCGGGCCGGCACCCCGTGCAGCCGCAGCAACGCCACCGCCAGCACCACGAAGTTGCGGCACGTGCCCACGGTGCGCTGCTCGACGGGCCGCGGCCGGGCACTTGGAATGACCCGTTTAGCAAGTTCGAAAACTGTATGTGGATATATTCCTAGGACAGCTGGTGCACTGACTCCTGGTGCAAATGCACTATCTACTACATCCATGCAAATTGTGAACATAACCGTATCATGATTATGGATAAAACGTTCTATCGTTTCAGCGAAAGTGCATATGGATGAATCAGCGCCTCATATGCACCTTCACTTTATACC
>NZ_JBFAZH010000449.1:0-5783 GCF_040681735.1 Actinoplanes sp. NPDC051633
CTCGTCGAGCGGCGCGGCGGTGCGGATGCGGGCGCTGCGGGCGCCGGCGGTGCGGTCGGCGGAGGCGATCGCGAGCCAGGGCGTGCCGGCCAGCGAGCTGCCGGGGGCGAGGTCGGCGGCGGTGCCGCCGGCCATCAGATAGGTACGGCCGCCGGGCTCGCGCACCCGGGCGACCCGTTCGGGAAACGCCATCCCGACGACCAGGCCGGCCGCCAGATCGTCTGGAACGCCGGCGCGAGGGGGCGCTGTGGTCCGGGTGATCGCGGAGGTGAGTCGGCGGACCTCCGCCCGCCACCCGCCGTTGTTCTCGGTGCGGGCGCGGCGCCACGCCGCCGTCAGGTCATCGGTCGTCGCCCGGTCGTCGTCGAGCAGGGCGACGATCTCGGCGGCCCGCCGGTCGCCGACCAGCGTCGCGCCGTCGAGCAGGGCGTGCGCCAGCCGCGGGTGCAGGCCCGCCCCGGCCAGCAACCTCCCGCGCGGGGTCGCGTGGCCGGCGTGATCCACGGCGCCGAGGTCGCGCAGGGTGGCGACGGCGATCTGGAGGGCGCCGGCCGGTGGCTGGTCCGGCAGGCTCAGGCCGGTGCCGTCGGGATGCCCCCACAGCGCCAGGTCGAGGGCGAAGCCGGTCAGGTCGGCGGCCGCGATCTCCGGCTCCGGCTGCGCCGGCAGGCGGTCGTGCTGGGCCTGCGACCAGCAGCGGTAGACCCGTCCGGGCGCCTCGCGCCCGGCCCGCCCGGCGCGCTGGATCGCGGCCGCCCGGCTGACCGCGACGGTGACCAGCGAGCCCAGGCCGCGGGCGTGGTCCATCCGGGGAACCCGGCTCAGCCCGGCGTCGACCACCGCGCGTACGCCGGGCACGGTCAGGCTGCTCTCCGCGACCGCCGTGGCCAGCACCACCCGCCGCTGCGGGCCGGGACGCAGCGCGGCGTCCTGGTCGGTGCCGGACTGGCGGCCGTGCAGCCGCACCACGTCGGCGCCGGCGTCGCCGAGGCGTCCGGCGACCGTCTCGATCTCGCGGGCGCCGGGCAGGAAGGCCAGCACGTCGCCGTCGCCGTCGGCCAGGGCGCGGCGGATCGTCGCGGCGACGTGGTCGAGCAGGCGGGGGTCGACGCGCAGCCCGGACGGCGGTGTGACCGGGCCGGGCGAGGGCGCCCAGACGACGTCGACCGGGAAGAGGCGGGACTCGGCGGTCAGGATCGGCGCGCCGCCCAGGACGGCGGCCAGCCGGGCCGACTCGGCGGTGGCCGAGGTGGCGAGCAGGCGCAGCTCGGGGCGGAGGGTTTCGCGCACCTCCACCAGAAACGCCAGCGCGAGATCCGAGTCGAGGTGGCGCTCGTGGCACTCGTCCAGCACGACTGTGCGCGTACCCGTCAGCTCTTGATCTCGCTGCAGGCGCCGCACGAGCAGACCCGTCGTGACCACCTCGACCACGGTCTCGGCGGAGACCCGCCGGTCGCCGCGCACCGCGTAACCCACCCGCCGGCCGACCGGCTCACCCAGCAGTTCCGCCATCCGCCGCGCGGCCGCCCGGGCCGCGACCCGCCGCGGCTCGGCGACCACCACGCGCCCGCCGGACGCCAGCGCGAGCGGCACCAGCGTGGTCTTGCCGGTGCCCGGCGGCGCCACCAGGACGCCGGCGCCGTGCTCGGCGAGCATGGCGTCGACGCCGGGCAGGACGGCGCGGACCGGAAGGTCCGGCAGGGCGCTGGTGGCGATGAGCACCCGCCAAGTCTGACGGAACTTGTAGATTGCATGACTGTGGGTGTCGAGGTCCTGAACGCCATGCCCGCCGACCGCCTCCGGGCCGAGTTGCTGGCCTGCTGCGCGGCTCCGGCCTGGGCGGCCGAGATCGCCGCGGGCCGGCCCTATCCCGACCGCCCCGCGGTGCTGGCCGCCGCGGACTCCGCCTCGCGGCGCCTGGGTTGGGCCGACGTCTCGCAGGCGCTGGCCGCGCATCCACGGATCGGCGAGCGGGCGCAGGGCGGGTCGCGGGACGCCGCCTGGTCGCGGCGGGAGCAGTCGGCGGCCGCGGCGACCGCCGACGATTCGACGAAGGAAGCCTTGATCGAGGCCAACCGTGCGTACGAGGATCGGTTCGGGCACGTCTTCCTGATCTTCGCGAGCGGGAAGAGCCAGGCGGAGATTCTGGCGGCGGCCCGGCAACGGCTGACCAACGACGAGCCGGCCGAACGCGAGATCGTCGCCGACCAGCTGCGCCGGATCGCGTTGCTGCGACTGGAAAGGCTGCTCGATGCCCTCGGATGACGGCAAGGCCCGCACCCGGATCTCGACGCACATCCTGGACACGATCAGCGGCGAACCGGCCCGCGGGGTCTACGTGCGGCTCGAGCGGCACGACTCCGACGGCTGGCGGACGATCGGGGAGGGCGCGACCGACGGCGACGGGCGTCTCAAGTTCGGGGTGCCGGTGCACGACTGGCAGGCGGGCGGCTATCGGCTGCTGTTCTACGTGGAGCCGTATCTGCAGGGCGACTCGTTCTTCCCGGAGATCACGGTCGCCTTCCAGGTGCACGACCCGGACCGCGACTACCACGTGCCGCTGCTGCTGAGCCGGTACGGCTACACCACCTACCGAGGGAGCTGACCGTGGCGATCGTGCTGGGGCCCAACCGCTACGGCAAGGCGGAGGTGCGGCTGGTCCGTGTCGTGCGCGACGGCGACACGCACAGCATCGCCGACCTCAACGTCGGCATCTCGCTCGCCGGTGAGCTCCAGGCCACCCACTACGCCGGCGACAACGGCGGCGTGCTGCCCACCGACACGATGAAGAACACGGTGTACGCCTTCGCGAAGGAGCACGGCGTCGGGGAGCCGGAGGAGTTCGCCCTGCGGCTCGGGCGGCACTTCCTCGCCACGCTGGGGCACGTCGACACCGCGAGGATCACCGTCGAGGCGTACGGCTGGCAACGCCTCGGCCCGCATTCGTTCCAGCGCGAGGGGTCCTGGACGCGGACCTGCACGGTGACGGTCGCCGACGGCGGCACCCAGGTGGTGTCCGGCATCTCGGGGCTCGTGCTGCTGAACTCGACGGCGTCGGAGTTCCACGGCTTCATCAAGGACCGGTACACGACGCTGCCGGAGTCCCACGACCGCATCCTCGCCACCGCGGTCGACGCGCGCTGGCGGCACCTGACTCCGGAAACCGACTTCGCCGCGTCGTTCGAAGGCGCGAGGGAGGCGTTGATCGGAGCGTTCGTCAACACCTACAGCCATTCGCTGCAGCAGACGCTCTATGCGATGGGGACGATGGTGCTGACGGCGCGGCCGGAGATCGCCGAGGTCCGCCTGGTGCTGCCCAACAAGCACCACTATCTCGTCGACCTCGCGCCGTTCGGGCTGGACAACCCCAACGAGGTGTTCAACGCCGGCGACCGGCCGTACGGGCTGATCGAGGGCACCGTGACCCGCGACGACGCGCCCCCGGCCACGGCGGAGTGGTACCTGTGATCGTGATCGAGAACGTCGCGGTCGCCACGGTCGACGCGGCCGGCACGGAGCACGCCGACGGCCACGTGGTGATCTCCGACGACGGCCGCATCGTGGCGGTCGGCGCCGGCCACGCGGGGCGCTACCACGGCCCGCTGCGGCACATCGACGGCACCGGCTGCCTGGTCACCCCGGGGCTGGTCAACACGCACCACCACCTCTACCAGTGGGCGACCCGCGGGCTGGCCCTCGACGACACGCTGTTCGGCTGGCTGACCACGCTCTACCCGATCTGGGGCCGGCTGGACGCCGAGGTGGTCGGCGCGGCCGCCGGCGCGGGGCTCGGCTGGCTGGCGCTCTCCGGATGCACGACCAGCATGGATCACCACTACGTGTTCCCGCGCGACGGCGGCGACGTGCTCGAGGCGGAGATCGAAGCGGCGCGGGGCATCGGCCTGCGGTTCCACCCGACACGCGGCTCGATGGACCTCGGCCAGAAGGACGGCGGCCTGCCACCGGACAACATCGTGGAGGACACCGACGCCGCACTCGCCGCCACCGAGGCCGCGATCGACCGCTGGCACGACCCGTCGCCGGACGCGATGCTGCAGATCGCGGTCGCGCCGTGCTCGCCCTTCTCGGTCACCTCCAGGCTGATGAGCGATGCCGCGGTCCTGGCCCGGCGCAAGGGCGTGCGGCTGCACACGCACCTGGCCGAGACCGGCGACGAGGAGGACTTCTGCCGGGAACGGTTCGGCTGCACCCCGGTGGAGTATGCGGAACGGCTCGGCTGGCTGGGCGAGGACGTGTGGCTCGCGCACGGCGTGCACCTGGACGACGCGGCGATCGCCAGGCTGGGGGAGACGGGTACGGGCGTCGCGCACTGCCCCAGCTCCAACGCGCGGCTCGGGGCCGGGATGGCCCGGGTACGCGAGCTGCTCGACCACTCGGTGTCGGTGGGCCTCGGCGTGGACGGCGCCGCCTCGCAGGAGGCGTCGCACCTGGGATCGGAGCTGCGCCAGGCGCTCTTCACGGCCCGCCTGCGCGGCGGCCCCGCGGCGATGACCGCCCGGGAGGCGCTGGCCATCGGCACCATCGGCGGGGCGCGCTGCCTCGGCCGGCAGGACGACATCGGCTCGCTGGAGCGGGGAAAGCTGGCCGACCTGGTGATGTGGCGGCTCGACGAGCTGGGCCACGACGGCATCGACGACAAGGTGGCGGCGCTGGTCTTCGGGCCGCCGGCAACGGTCGAGCTCGCGTTGGTCGGCGGCCGGGCGGTGGTCGAGCGGGGCGCGCTGGTCAACGCCGACGCGGAGGCGCTGACGCGGGCAGCTCGGCGCGCGCACCGCAAGCTCATGAAGGGTTTGTGACAGTCTGAAGATCCCCTGTGGACCGGCCTTGTGACTCATCGGTCCCGACCGATATGGTTCTCGGGCTCACACCGAGCACTCGCTGTCCACGGGGGTGGAGATGGCTGGCCGGTTCATGCGCGCCTTGGGTTGCGCGCTCGTCTTGACGATGGCACTGCAATTCGGCGGTGTGCCGGCGCGCGCCGACATCGGCGACGTCACGATCGAGGAGATCCGCGACGTCACCGTGCTCGACGCCATCAAGGGCGGCCCGTCCGTCCGGCGCGCGGCGGAGGCGGCATTGGTCTCCTCCGACCAGGCGCTGCGTGCGTACTACGAGAGCGGCTTCGACGCCGCGCGCGAGGCGGACGAGCGGGCGGCCGCTCAGACGCTGGCCGCAATGGACGGTCCGGCGATGCGGTCGGCGGCGCTCACCGCGCTGCAGGGCTCGCGGGCGGACGTTCAGCAGTTCGTCGAGGGCGGCTTCGCGCCGGCGTGGGACGCCGACGAGCGGCTGCGCGCCTACCGTCTCCTGCAGTCCGGGGGTCCGACCGTCCGGGCCGCCGCGCAGCGCGCGATCGACGGCGGCACCGAGCAGATCGGCGCGTTCCTGTCCTCGGGGCTCGACGCGGCCGAGCATGCCGACGACCGGCAGGCCGCGACGCGGATGCTCACCGGCGCCCCGGGCAACAGCGGTCCCGTGCTCAACACGGCCGCCTCCCAGGCGCTGAACGGCACGCCCGAGCAGCTGCGTGAGTTCCTGCGCTGGGGCCAGTTCGTGGCCCGCGCCCGTGACGCCGAGCTGGCGTCCATCCGCAGCCTGACCGAGCAGGCCAAGCAGGCCGGCGAGACCACGTCGCGCGAGGCCGACGCCGCGGAGGAGTCGTCGGTGCGAGCCGGCAACGCGGCCGCGGAGGCGAAGAAGGCGGCGCAGGCGGCGGAGGCCGAGGCCAGGGCGGCCGGCGGTGACGCCCGCAAGGCGTCGGC
>NZ_JBFAZH010000450.1:0-5781 GCF_040681735.1 Actinoplanes sp. NPDC051633
GACCAACTGGTCGGCGGACCGGTGCGCTGCCTGTCGGAGGTCAGCCCGCGCGGCGCTCCCGCGTCGACTTGCAGGCCACGCAGGTGGTGGCGGACGGGAACACCTCGAGCCGGGCGGCCGGGATGGGCTTGGCGCAGCCCTCGCAGTTGCCGTACGTGCCCTCGGCGAGCCGCTGCAGTGCCAGCTCGGCCTGCTCACGACGGTCCAGCAGGGTACGCAGCAACGACGTCGCCGCGTCCCGTTCGGCGGTCTTCGACCCGCTGTCGGCCTGGTCGTCGCCGGCGGCGTCGCCGATCTCCACCAGGCGCAACTTGTGGTTCTCCGCCACGGCCAGCGAGTACTCGGCGTCGAGCGCCTCGAACCGCTCCCGGAGCACCACCCGAAGCTGCTCGACTTCCTCCGCGGAACGCCCCTTGGCGGTCTCGGATCCCTTACCCGTGATCACTGCTCCATTGACGAGCATGCGTCCCCCTGCCTTCCCTCTGCCCCTGACCGGTGGGCTTCCCCGCAGGCGAAACTTCACACCGTGGTGCCGCCTGATACCCGCCGCCGAAGATCCCAAACCGGATCTTCGCTGAAAAGTAGTCGGAGCATAACTGTCCGTGTGGGTTTCCGCTACGGACCTCGCGAACGGGTCGTCGCGTCGCAGGTCGTGGGCCCTGGGACGGTCCAGAACGTAGGACCTCAGAAGCCGTCCTCGACGACCGCCGGGTGCTTCAGATCGTCGACCCGGACGACCAGATCGGCGAGCGACGTGGGGTCGACCTCATCCCGGTAGCGGGCATAGGCCGGGATCGTCCAGCGAAGATCATCGGGGATGCGCCGGGCCAGCGCGGCGGGCGAGACGTCGAGGTGCACGGTGAAGTCGAAGGGCAGGACGCCGCCGAGCAGGAGGGCGCCGCTGACGATCACCACCGCGCCGGGCGGGAGCGTGACGTAGGGTTCCCGGGCCGCCCGATCGGTCGCGGCGTCCCACAGGCGGGTGATCACCCGGCCGCTGCCGCCGGGGGCGGTCGGGTCGAGCACCTCGCGGCGCAGCCCGGCCTCGTCGACCCAGCCGTCATAGAACGCGTCCGGATCCGTGCGGCCGAACTCCAGACGCACCGAGGCGGGCCGGAGGAAGTCGGCGGTGCTGACCCGGACGGCCGGGCGGCCGCGGACCCGCAGCGGATCGATCAGGGCGTCGGCGAAGGCGTCCGGCTCGGCGGCCGGCGAGCCGTCCACGGCCACCCGGATGAATCCGCCGGGCGCCGAGTGGCCGGCGAGGCGGTCGGCCAGCTCCTCCGCGAGGGCCTCGGGTGAGACCGGGCGGACTCTCACTCGTGAGGCACGACCACGACGCGCGCGTCGTCGGCCAGGCGGTAGCCCACGCCATACACCGTCGTGATCAGCGGGACCTGCGGGCCGAGCTTGAGCCGCAGCCGGCGCACGTGCACGTCGACCGTGCGCTCGCCGGTGTGCTCGTAGCCCCACACGCCGGTCAGCAGCTGGGCGCGGGAGAAGACCCGGCGCGGGTTGCCGGCCAGGAACTGCAGCAGCTCGAATTCCAGGCGGGTGAGCGGCAGCGCGAGGCCGTCGACCAGCACCCGGCGCGATGCGGTCAGCAGCCGGACCTCGGGACCGTCGCTGACCGGCTCGGTGAACGGCGCCGGGACCGGCTCGCTCACCTGGCCGCCGGCGGCCGCCAGCTCACGGACGGCCTCGATCAGCCGCTCGGCCTGCGGGCTCATCGCCTCATCGGTGATCGGGATGGTGATCGTCAGGGTCAGCGCCGCCGGCGCTGTGTTGCTCGCGACCGCTGAGCCTCCGGCGAGGGCCGAAGAGCCTTCGGGATCGCGCCGCGGGGCCGGCACCCTAGGCAGGCGCGTGCCGTGCCGCCCGGTCCGCCCTTTGACTGCCGCCACCGGCATGGTCGCGCCCTCCCGTTACCGAACTCAAATCGCGGAGAAAATGCATTTCTCCATCCCTGGCCGCGAAAACACTAGCGCGAGCACCCGCCGCGCCGCAGTCGGGTAAGACTCGTTTCGGTGTGCGATTTCCGTCACGAAACGCTTTTGTTTATCTATTGGTCATGCGAAAGCCGCCAGCCCGGCAGCGAAGGCCAGCGCACGGTGAGTACGACGGTCTCCTCGTCACCGGCGCGCCACGAGTGGTCCTCCCCCGGACCCCAGACGACGTAGTCACCGGGGCTGCGCAACACCACCGTGCGATCCCGCAACTCGATGTCGAAAGCGCCCTTGATCAACACCAGCAGGGCGGTGCGGGTTTCGTCGGTGGCCCACGCCGCCCGCCGGTCACCGGGCGGGTGGATGCCCCATTTCACCTCGACGTCGCGCGAATGCAGCAGATCGCCCTCGGGCATGAAATGGCCGAGCAGCCACCCCTGATTCGGGATCCCGTCCTCGGCGGCGCGGCCCACGTAGACGCTGTCACCCACAGCCGCCAACGCTACCCTTCCGGGTGTGGAGGAGCAGGCAGCGGCGTTTCTGGCGGAGCTCGGCGAGGCACAGCGGGACGTGGCGTGCCGCCCGTTCGACGACGGTGAACGCCGCTGGCTGGAGTACCGGCCGGAGTACCGGCCCGGGCTCCTGCTCGCCGACATGGGGACGGCCGCCCGCAAGGCCGCGCACCGCCTGCTCGCCGCCGCCCTGAGCCCGCCGGCATACGCGCAGGCGATGGCCGTGATCGCGCTCGAGGAGGTGCTGGACCGCCAGGAGGGCTGGCGGCGCGGCCGGCACAGCGAGGACTACCGCGTGGTCGTCTTCGGGTCGCCGGCCGACGATCGGTGGGCGTGGCGGTTCGAGGGGCACCATCTGTCGGTCACGATGACCACCGTGGACGGTGTGGTCTCACCGGCACCGGTCTTCCTCGGCGCCAACCCGGCCCGCGTCGACCTGGCCGGGCAGCCGGTGCTGCGCCCGCTGGGCATCGAGGAGGATCTGGGCCGCTCCCTGCTGCTGTCGCTGCCGCCCAAGCTGCGCGACCGGGTCGTGGTGGCCGACCGGGCGCCCGGCGACATCTACTCGGGCCCCCGGCCGAGGTCGTCGCCGATCGAGCCGGCCGGCGCGCCCCGCGCCGACCTGCCCACCGCCGCCCGGTCCATGTTGGACGAGCTGGTCCAGGTCTACCTGGGCCGGCTCTCCCATCCGATGTCGACGGACAACCTGCACTTCGCCTGGGAGGGCGGCCCGGGGCCGGACGCCCCGCACTACTACCGGATCCAGGGCGACGATCTGCTCATCGAGTTCGACCAGACCACACCGGACGGTAACCACGCGCACACGGTCGTACGGCGGCCACGCGGGGAGTTCGGCGAGGACATCCTCGCCGAACACCACGCGCGCGGATCGTGACGGTCAGTTGCCGCTGTTGGTGAGGCGCCGGCCCACCGCCGCGATGAGACGGTCCAGTTCGGAGCCGAACGGGTTGTCGTGCACCAGGTACGTCCAGGTGGCGCTCGGCCGCACGATGTCGGCACGGTCCGGCTGCCAGCCGTCGGTGAGGTCGACCTCCTCGAAGGTGGCGATGGTGCGCGCCTCGATCTCGGTGAAGACCTTCTGGAACGCGGGCACCGCGGCCCGGTGGAACTCGTCCAGCGGGTCCAGCTTGCCGAGCGCGCGCAGGTGCACGCCCTCACGGACCTCGGAGAGCTCGGCCAGGTGCTCCGCCCACAGCCGGTCGAGGTGATAGAGCGCGATCGCCCGGCCGGCGTCGGAGAGGACGTCCTCGTCGATCTCCTTGGCCTTGTCCGGTGAGCGCTCCAGCAGCATGATCGCGGCCACTTCGGAGGTGAGCAGCCGCTCGCGCCGCTCGGCCATGGCCACCCGCTGCTGCTCGATCACCACGCTGTACCGCCAGGTGTTGCGGTGGATCTCGTGGTTCACGCCCTCGGCGACGCGCTGGGCGTGCTCGACCGCGTACTCCACCGCGTCGTCGTGCACGACGCCGTCCATGTCCATCCGCGGCGAGGCCGGCAGGATGTCGCCGGCGTGCCGGGTGACCAGCTCGTCCTCGAGGCTGACGAAGAACACCGAGCCGCCCGGGTCGCCCTGCCGGCCGGCCCGGCCGCGCAGCTGGTCGTCCACGCGGCGGCTGTCGTGCCGGCCGCTGCCGATCACGTACAGGCCGCCGAGCTCGACCACCCGGTCGCGGTCCTTCTCGTCGCTGCCGCCGAGCCGGATGTCGACGCCACGGCCGGCCATCTGGGTCGAGACGGTGACCGCGCCCAGGGCGCCCGCCTCGGCGATGATCGCCGCCTCCTCGGCGTCGTTCTTCGCGTTCAGCACGTTGCTCGGCACACCGGCCGCGGCCAGCTGCTTGGCCAGCAGCTCGGACGCCTTCACATCGAGCGTGCCGATGAGCACCGGCCGGCCCTTCTCGTGGGCCAGCTTGATCTCCTCGACCAGCGCCTCGTCGCGCATGTCGTGCGCCGAGTAGATGCGGTCCGGCTCGTCCTCGCGAATGTTCGGCGTGTTCGGCGGGATTACCGCGACCTCGAGCTTGAAGTACTCGCGGAGCTGCTCGCCGACGTGCACCGCGGTTGCCGTCATGCCGCACACGGTCCGGTACAGAGCGATGTAGGCCTGCACTGTGATCGTGTCCAGCACCTCGCCCTCGGCGGTCGCGGACAGGCCCTCCTTGGCCTCCACCGCCGCCTGCAGGCCGTCGGGCCAGCGGCGCCGCTGGGCCACCCGGCCGCGCATCTCGTCGATCAGCTCGACGCTGCCGCCGCGCACGATGTAGTCGACGTCGCGGCGCAGCAGCGCGTGGGCGTGCAGCGCGACGTTCACCGCGGAGAGGTGCTCGACCTGATCGTCGGCGTACAGGTCGATGCCGAGCTTCGCCTCGAGCTTCTGCAGGCCCGCCTCGGTGAACGCGACGCTGCGGCCGTCGTCGGCGACCTCGTAGTCCTTGCCGTTGCGCAGCTCGCGGACCAGGTCGGCGGCCTCGTGCACCGGGTCGGCCTCGGTGGTGAGGCTGCCGGCCAGCACCATCGGCACGCGGGCCTCGTCGATCAGGATCGAGTCGGCCTCGTCCACGATGGCCGTCGCGAGCTCGCGCTGCACCCGGTCGGCGATGTCGGTGACGAGCTGGTCGCGCAGGTAGTCGAAACCGGCCTCGGAGACCGACACGTACGTGACGTCGGCGGCATACGCCTCCCGGCGCTCCTCCGGCGTGGACGCCTCGGTGACCCAGCCGACGGTCAGGCCGAGCAGGGTGTAGATCGGCTCCATCCACTCGGCGTCGCGGCGGGCCAGGTAGTCGTTGACCGTGAGCACGTGCACCGGGCCGTTGCCGAGCCGCACATGGCCGTAGGCGGCGATCGTCGCCGTCAAGGTCTTGCCCTCACCGGTGGCCATCTCGGCGACCTTGCCGGCCAGCAGCGCCATCGCGCCGAGCAGCTGCACGTCGAACGGCCGCTCCTGGATCGTGCGCCGGGCCGCCTCGCGACCCAGCGCGCAGATCTCGGTGTAGTCCTTGGCCTCGCCGGCCGCCTCGGTGAGCGCCGCGTCGTCCAGCTCCTTGAGAGCCTCCTCGCGCGCCTCGATGGCCGGCAGCCGCTTCTCGAACGGCGCGAGATCGACCGTCGTGCCCGGACGCTGCAAGAACTTGCGGAACCGCTTCTTGAACCGTGACGACACACCCATGGCCGGTTACGGTACTTCACTTTCCTGGACGGATGGTGCCGACTCCCGGCACCAGCAGCTGATGCGTGGCCAGCTCCCGATACAGGGGGCTGAGCTCGAACAGTTCGTCATGTGTCCCACCGGCCACGACGCC
>NZ_JBFAZH010000451.1:0-5781 GCF_040681735.1 Actinoplanes sp. NPDC051633
GTCGATTTCTACGCCAAGTTCGGGTACGTCCAGACGGGACCGGAGTACCTAGAAGACGGCATACCGCACATCCCGATGCTCAGGGAAGGGCAGCGACCAGCTCGGTGACCGACCGCCGCCGCCCGGTGTAGAACGGCACTTCCTCCCGCACGTGCCGCCGGGCCCCCGACGCCCGCAGGTCCCGCATCAGGTCCAGGATCCGGTGCAGCTCGTCCGCCTCGAAGGCCAGCATCCACTCGTAGTCGCCGAGCGCGAACGACGCCACGGTGTTCGCCCGCACGTCCGGGTAGGGCCGCGCCATCCGGCCGTGCTCGGCCAGCAGCGCCCGGCGCTCCTCGTCCGGCAGCAGGTACCACTCGTACGAGCGCACGAACGGATAGACGCACAGGTAGGACCGCGCCTCCTCGCCGGCCAGGAAGGCGGGCAGGTGGCTCTTGTTGAACTCGGCCGGGCGGTGCAGCGCCATCTGCGACCAGACCGGCGCGAGATGCCGGCCGAGCGCGGTGCGGCGGAACAGCCCGTACGCGTCCTGCAGGGCGTCCGGCGACGCCGAGTGCCACCACACCATGATGTCGGCGTCGGCCCGCAGCCCGGCCACGTCGTACGTGCCCCGGACCGTCACGTCCTTGCCGGCGAGCTGCTCGAACAGCGCATCGACCTCGCCGGCGACGTCCTCGCGGAGCGCCGGCAGCGGCGACTTCACCCGGAACACCGACCACATCGTGTAGCGGATCGTCGCGTTCAGCTCTTTGATGCGCGCGGCGTTGGTCTGATCGGTCATCTCAACCCTCCAGGATCTTGCACACGTCTTCGGCGGCCCGTTCCCCACTCGCCACGCAGGCCGGGATGCCCACTCCGTCATAGGCGGCGCCCGCCAGCCCGAGCCCCGGCCGGCCGGCCAGCGCCGCCCGCGCGGTGGCGACCCGGTCCAGGTGGCCCGGCGCGTACTGCGGCAGCCCACCACCCCAACGCTGCACCAAGGATTCGATCGGGGCGGGCAGCGAAGCGCCGATCAGGTCGCTCAGCTCGGCGTGCGCGATCGCGATCAGCGTGCGGTCGTCACGCTGCAGCATCGCCTCCTCACCAGCGCGGCCGAGCGACGCCCGGACGATCACCGGAGCGCCCTCCTGCGGCAGGTGCGGCCACTTGCGGGTCAAGAACGTGGCGGCCTTGACGAGCGTCCCACGCCGTGGCGGCACCAGGAATCCCGACAGATCCGGCAGGACGGTGCCGGGCGGCAGGGCGAAGCCGGCCAGCGCGACGCTCGCGTAGTCGAGCACCCCCACGGCGGCCGCGGCCGAGAGGTCGACCCCGGCGAGCAGCCGCGCCGCCGCCCTGGCGGGCGCCGCCAGGATCACCGCGTCGACGTCGTCGGTCTGCGTGGCCGGGACCGGCCCGAGCAGCAACCGCCAGCCGTGCGGGGTGGGCTCGATCTCCCGCACCGGCAACCCCAGGCTGATTCGCGCCCCGCTGTCCGCGGCCGCGGCGGCGACGAGCCGGCTCATGCCACCGCTCACCGCGGCGAAGATCGGCCGGCCCGGGGGCCGGGCAGCGGCGGCCCGGCGCAGCGCCGTCCGGACGGCCGCGCCCAGCGTGTGCTCCTCGCGCGCGGCGGTGGCGAGACCGGGCAGCGTCGTGGCCAGCGACAGCGAGTCGGCCCGCCCGGCGTAGACCCCGCCCAGCATGGGATCGACGAGCCCGTCGACGACGTCGTCGCCGAACCGGCTCCGCACGAGCTCGCCCACGGCGACGTCGGCCCCGCCGGCGAGCAGCGGCACGCCGCCATCGTCGTCGTTGTCGCCGGCGGCCGGGATGCCCATCAGCGTGCCCGCCGGGAACGGCTCCAGGGCGGCGCCGGCCGCGGCGCCGGCCACCGCCGCGGGCACCGCGGCCGGATGCACGAGCGCTTCGCCGAGGCCGAGACGCCTGGCCAGCCGGACCGCCGCCGACTCGTCGCCGTCGGGCGCGCTCATCAGGAACGACTCGGCGCCGCGCTCCACGGTCAGCCCGGCGAGCGACCCGGTCCGCAGCTTGCCGCCGAGGACGCCGCTCTGCTCGTACACGATGATCTCGGTCGCGCGCGGCGCCAGATCACGCACCCGCACGGCGGCCGCCAGCCCGGCGATCCCACCGCCGACTACCGCAACCCGCTTCCGCACCCTCCAACACTCTCAGGCGCCCGGCGCCGCCGACCACCCGGGCCACGGTCAGCGGGTCGAGGACTCGTGGATCAGGGCCACCAGGCGGGTCAGGACTTCGGGATCCGTCTCCGGCAGGACGCCGTGGCCCAGGTTGAAGATGTGGCCCCGGGCCACGCGGCCCTCCGACAGGACCCGGCGAGCTTCGGTCTCGACGGCCGGCCACGGGGCGAACAGAACCGCCGGGTCGAGGTTGCCCTGCACCGACCGGCCCTCCCCGACCTGCGGAACCGCCCGGTCCAGCGGGGTACGCCAGTCGACGCCCACCACATCGGCGCCCGCCGCACCCATCGCGTGCAGCAACAGCCCGGTGCCCACTCCGAAGTGGATCCGCGGGATGCCCGCCGAGGCCAGCCCGCCCAGCACCGCGGCCGAGTGGGGCTGGACGTAGCGCAGATAGTCCGCCTCGGACAGTGCGCCCGCCCACGAGTCGAAGAGCTGCACGGCCGAGACGCCCGCCGCCACCTGGGCCCGCAGGAACGTCAGCGTGATCGAGGCCAGCTTCGAGAGCAACTCGTCCCACAGCGCCGGCTCGCCGTACATCATCGCCTTGGTCTTGACGTAGGTCCGGGACGGACCGCCCTCGATCAGATAACTCGCCAGCGTGAACGGCGCGCCGGCGAAGCCGATCAACGGTGTCGCGCCGAGCGACGCCGTCAGCAGCCGCACCGCTTCCGAGACGAAGGACACCTCGGCGGCGTCCAGCAGTCGCAGGCGGGCCACGTCCGCCGCGGTGCGGATCGGGGACGCGACGACCGGGCCCGTCCCGGCGACGATGTCCAGGTCGACCCCCGAGGCCACCAGCGGGACCACGATGTCGCTGAACAGGATCGCGGCGTCCACGCCGTGGCGGCGGACCGGCTGCAGGGTGATCTCGGTGACCAGGTCGGGGCGGCGGCAGGAGTCGAGCATGCCGATGCCCTCGCGGATCTTGCGGTACTCCGGGAGCGAACGACCCGCCTGCCGCATGAACCACACCGGCGTGTGGGGCACGGGCTCGCCCCGGCAGGCGCGGACGAAGGCGGAATCGCGGGGCGAGTTGGTCACCGCGATATGGTGCCACGCCGGGTTGACCACCGGCGGCGCGGCGATCGACGACGGAGAGCGTTGATCGGCATACGCTTGGACGCATGACCCCCGCGGCCGCGGCACCTCAGGCGTTCACCCGCGCCGTCGCCGGTCTGCGGGCGGCCACCCCGCGCGACGAGATCCTGCTCGAGGAGATCGCCGCGCCGCAGCGGCTCGCCCCCTTCGGATTCGCCCTCAGCGCCACTGTGCTGCGCGACGGCGACGAGGTGGCCAGCGGCCGGCTGATCCTGCTGCACGACCCCGACGGTCACGAGGCCTGGCGCGGCGACCTGCGACTGGTCACGCTGATCACGGCCGAGCTCGAGTCGGACATGGCCGGTGATCCGCTGCTGCCGGCGGTCGCCTGGACGTGGCTGACCGACGGCCTCGAGCAGCACGGCGCGGCGTACGTCGCGATCGGCGGCACCATCACACAGACCGCGTCCACCCGGTTCGGCGAGCTGGCCGGGCCGGCGCCCACCGCCGACCTGGAGATCCGCGCCTCCTGGACCCCGACGTCCACCGACCTCGGCGCTCACCTGCAGGGCTGGTGCACGATGCTGGCGTCGACCGCCGGCCTGCCGCCGCCGGGCGTCACGTCCCTCAACGACCGGCAGCGCGCTAGCACACCTTGAACGCGTCGCACGCCGTGCCGATCGACACCGCGAGCCCGATGCCCTCCGCGTCGCGCGCCTTGGCGGTGGCCAGCCCGACCACCTCTTCGTTCGCGTTCACCACCGGCCCGCCGGAGTTGCCGGGGTTGATCGGCGCGTCGAACTGAATGCTCTGCCCGTCGGGATCCGTCGGCCGGAACGCGCTGACCACGCCGGTGGTCACCGTGTCCTCCAGCCCGAGCGGCGCGCCCACCACCACGATCTGCTGGCCCGTCTTGACGTCCTTGGACGCCGGCTTGAGCCCCTTGACCTCACGGTCGGCCCGCAGCAGCGCCAGATCCTTGCCCTTGCTGACCTTGACGATCGTCGCGGACACCTCGTCGTTGCCGCGCTCCAGGAAGACCTTGCGGTCGCCGTCCTCCCACACCGACGCGACGACGTGGTAGTTCGTCAGCATGTTGGCCTTGCCGTCGGCCGCCTTGCCGCCCACCGAGAAGGCGGTGCCGGTGAAGTCGCCGGCCCGCACCCGGAAGACGCTGGGCAGCACGCTCGACGAGATCGCCTCGGGGTCGAAGACGCCGGCGATCTGCTTCTCCAGCTTGTCGGTGCGGGTCGTCAGGTCGGTCGCCCGGTCGCGCTCGGCCGCCAGCTGCGCGGCCAGCCTGCTGTTGCCGCTCTCCAGCCGCCAGACCAGCGCGCCGCCGGCCAGCACCAGCAGCATGGCGAGCGCGAGGAAGAGGGACATGCCACGGCCACGCGGCGCGGGCGCGGGCTCGGGTGCGGAGGAGACCCATGGGGGTACGTACGCAGTCGTGCGGGCCGGTCGCGGATGCCCGACGTGCTGAGGCCGCTGCGGGAACCGCACCCGCTGCCCCGCCTGCCACTCCGCGTCGAGGGCCCGCATCTCGCCGGTGTCCCACTGTGAGCCGAAGATGTGCTCGCCGGTCTCCCACGGGGTGGGCGACGGCCGGGTGTCCTCGGGCCGCCGGCGCCCGGGCACGCCGAGAGAACCGAACGGATCGTGCATGGCGGTCATGCGGTACGGCCTCCCAGGTCATCGCGCTCCGAGCGGTTATACGCACGCCGGGCCGCCCCGGATGGGTCCGGGCCGGAGAATTTCCGGCGAATCGTCGCGGGAGTCGATCGAGAATCGACGCGCCGGGACCGCTGCGCACGACGGAACAGGTACCCCCGTACGGTTACGGAGTGACCGACGAAGCACCCCAGCGCCGTCGGGACGCACCGGACGAGGCAGTTGACGGACCGCACGCTGAGCTCACGACCGAGTCAGTGCCGCCCGAGAATTCCGAACCGGGCGGTCCCGTCCCGTTGACAGCGCCCCGTGACGGCACCCCACGGCCGGTGGAGACCACCGATGAGCTTGCCGAGGTGGTGGCCCGGATGGCGGCCGGCGCCGGCCCGGTGGCGGTGGACGCCGAGCGCGCGTCCGGCTATCGCTACACCCAGCGGGCCTACCTGGTGCAGCTGCGCCGGCAGGGCGCCGGGACGGTGCTGATCGACCCGATGCCGCTGGACGACCTGCGTACCCTCGACGCCGCCCTGGCCGACACCGAGTGGGTGCTGCACGCCGCCAGCCAGGACCTGGCCTGCCTCGCCGAGCTGGGCATGCGCCCCCGCCGCCTGTTCGACACCGAGCTGGCCGCGCGGCTGGCCGGCTTCGAACGGGTCGGGCTGGCCGCGCTGACCGAGCAGCTCCTGGGCTACACGCTGGAGAAACACCACTCGGCGGCGGACTGGTCGACCCGGCCCCTGCCGGAGTCGTGGCTGACCTACGCCGCGCTGGACGTCGAGATGCTCACCGACCTGCGCGACCACCTGGCCGCCGAGCTGGAGCGGCAGGGCAAGGCCGCCTGGGCGGCCGAGGAGTTCGCCGCGCTGGT
>NZ_JBFAZH010000452.1:0-5776 GCF_040681735.1 Actinoplanes sp. NPDC051633
GCCGCGGGCCACGTGGTCGCGGCCAGGGCGGTGGCCTCCGAGCAGAGGACCTGCCCACCGTGGGCGGCCGCGGCGACGCGGGCCGCCCGGTGGACCTCGGGGCTCACGTACTCGTTGTCGCCGGGCCGCGCCCAGCCCGTGTGCAGTCCGATGCGGACCCGCGGGCGGGCGTCCGGGCTCGGCCAGTCGTGAGCCGAGAGTGCACGCTGCGCAGCGACGGCCGCCGCGACGGCCGACGACGCGTCGCCGAAAGCCACAAAGAATGAATCACCCTCAGTGAACAGCGCGTGTCCACCGAAGTTACTCAGCGCAGCGCGCACCACCCGTCGATGTGCGCCGAGGACTGCGCCGTACGTGTCGCCGAGCATCCGGGCCAGGCGAGTTGAGCCCTCGATGTCGGTGAACATAAAGGTCACCAGCCCACTCGGCAGCTCGGTCCGACCCGACACGGTTGAAACCCTCCGCCCTTGGGAAGTCGACTTGGATGCTCTCTCACTGTATTGGGTTAGCACCATCGCATAAACGGTCGGTAACCGTCTTCCCGCCACGGCCGACCCCATACGAGCGACGCGCACAAGTCATCGACGATTACGCACGGCACTACGCGTGACGTAACGAGGCGGTTCAGATCCGGTTGCGCGGCACGCGGATCGATCCGCCACCCGTCGAACCCCCGCGCGCGGCCGTCACCACCAGCCATCACGTCCCAAGCCAACATCAAGTCCGCTCCCGGGCGTCGCCCCGGGAGTGCGTCCCCCCACTTTCGACAGCCGTCAGTGACTGCCGCATCACCGCCGGCCACGACTCTTGCCCGGTCGTGGTCCAGTCGTCGTGTCCGGTCGGCCGGGCGCGGCCACGCCACATCCGGCCAGCACCGGCGCGGCGCTGAACTTCACCCCTCCGGGCAGCCCCCTCGACTGCCGACCCTGATGCGTAGCGGAAACGCGCAGCCGCATCCAGCACGCAGCTGCGATCAATTTCGCAATCGGCTCGTCAGCAGCCGCAGGCGCCGCCGCAACAGCCGCCGCCTGCCGGAGAGCGCGGCGCCGAGGCGCCGTCGCGGCCGGTCACCGCGACCGTAGACAGGAGCTTGACGGTGTCGGTGTGCCCCTGCGGGCACGACGCCGGCGCGGAGGCCTCGGCCATCGGACGGCTGACCTCGAAGGTGTCGCCACAGGCGCGGCAGCGGTAGTCATAGCGGGGCATGTAGAAGAGATTAGGCCTCCCGCTACGACAGAACGGGGACCCATGTGGCTCGCGGCTGCCGGGTAGTGTCGGGCGGGTGGCGGAGTCGAACCAGAACCCACCGGAGCGGCCCTCGGATCAGGCTGCGCCGGAGGTCCGGCCGTCCGCGCCACACCGGGGCGGCCCGCTCGGAAGCTCCGGCGCCGCACCCCTGCCGGAGACACCCGCAGCAGACGCCGAGCCGGTCGCCGAGCCGGCCCCCAAGGCCGAGCCGGAGGCCGCGCCGGTCGCCAAGGCAGAGCCGGTTGCCAAGGTCGAGCCGCAGAAGGCAGAGCCGGTAGAGCCGGTAGAGAAGGCGCAGCCGGTCGAGAAGGCCGAAGCTCAGCCCACCACCAAGCCCGAGCCGGTCACCAAGGCTGAAGCGACGCCCGCACCCGTGGCGGCAAAGGAGCAGCCGCCCACGAAGGCCGAACCGGCGAACAAGGACGGGGGTGACAAAAAGGCCGTCGAGACCCAGATCGACCTCGACAAGCCGGTCGTCGTCACGACCACCACGTCCACCGGCCGCCGTGTCACCCGCGTCCTGCGCCACGCCAACCCCATCAAGGCGGCCCGCACCACCCAGGCGTGGGCGAAGAAGCCCAGTGGACGCCTGCTCGTCCCCGCGATCGCGGCAGTCCTGCTCATCGCCGTCGCGGGCACGGCCGGCGCTTACCTCGTACCCAAAGCCCTGAAGTCCGGACCGGCACCCAGCGCGCGCCCGGGCTTCCCGCTCGACCAGGCAGCCGGCGGCCCGTCCGTGCCGCCTCCCGGGCCGGTCAACGGCGCGGGCGGCCCCTCCGGGCCTTCGGTCGTCCCGCCCGCCTTCCCGGGCAACAACAACGGCGCCCGGCCCGCGGACGCCCTGAACGGGTGGGCGCAGGGCGTCGGCACCCGCGTCGGCATCCCGGTGGTCGCGGTTCAGGCCTACGGGTACGCCGAGCTGGTCGCCGCCCGCACCGCCCCCGGATGCCACCTGAGCTGGACCACCGTGGCCGCCATCGCCAAGGTCGAGTCGGCGCACGGCAGCGCGAACGGCGCGGTGCTCGGCACGGACGGCTCGGTGCAGCCGCCGATCTACGGCCTGCCGCTGGACGGCAAGGGTGGCCGCCAGCTGATCGCCGACACCGATCAGGGGACGATCGACGGGGACAGCCAGTTTGACCGGGCGGTCGGCCCGCTCCAGTTCATTCCGGCGACCTGGAAGCAGATGCAGGTCGACGCCGACAACAGCGGCTCCTCAGACCCCAACGACATCGACGACGCCGCCCTGGCCGCCGGGCTGTACCTCTGCCAGGGTGGCCGTGACCTCGCCAAGGCCGACTCCTGGTGGGACGCGATCCTGTCCTACAACGCGGTGCGGCCGTACGCGCAGAAGGTGTTCGACGCGGCCAACGACTATGGCCAGCGCAGCCGGGTTTGACGACGCATCGTGACGGCGCCAATACAAATGCGCAACTTGCACTTCCGGTGGGAGCCGCGAAACGGCAAGCTGTACGGGTGAGGGTGCGCGAATGGGATCCGCTCGCGGCGACCGACAGTGAGATCCAGTCGCTGGTGGAGACGGTGAACGCGGTCCTGGCTGTCGACCTGCCGGATGATCCACCATGGCGCGACGTCCAGGTCAGGGACTATCTGGCCGAGACGATGCCGGGCGAGCGCCGGATCAGCTGGGTGGCCGAGGACGATCGGCTGGCCGAGGGCGACAGCGGCATCTTCGCGCATGTCAACCTGCTGCTGCTCGGCGACATCGGCGTGCTCGAGGTGCTGGTGCACCCCCGGCTGCGTCGTCGCGGGCTGGGTCGCGAGCTGGTGGCGGTCGCGGCGCGGCGGGCCTATCTCGAGGGCTTCTCGTCGATCGGGGTCGAGGCGATCGGCAGCACGCCCGCGATCGCGTTCTACGAGTCGCTCGGGTTCGAGAAGGAGTTCGTCGAGATCCGCAGCGTCCTCATGCTGTCCAAGGTGGACTGGGAGGCGCTGGGCGAGATGGCCGGCGGGATCAGTGCCGGCTATCGCGTGGAGTTCCACCCCGGTGGGGTGCCGGACGATCTGATCGAGGCGTACGCGCAGGCCAAGATGGAGGCGCAGGCCGAGGACAACGATACCGACCTGGCACCGCGCAGCTCCGATCCGCAGCGGTTGAAGGACAGCGTGGCCACCCTGCACCGCCGCGGCCTGAAGCCGTACATCGTGGTGGCCATCCACGAGCAGAGCGGCGCGGTCGCGGGTCTCACCGAGGTGGTCGTGCCGGCCCAGCACCCGGAGCGCGCCGACCAGTACGACACCATCGTGGTGCGCGACCACCGCGGCTACGGCATCGACCGGGCGATCAAGGCGCGCATGCTCTTCGAGCTCCGGGCCGCCGAGCCGGACCTGCTCGAGGTGCAGACGTGGAACGCGCAGCACAACGAGTCGATGCTCAAAGTCAACGCGGATTTGGGCTTCCAGTCGGACCGTGACTGGTATGAATACACCGCCGACGTTGCGCAACTGGTACAGAGCCTCGAACCCACGGATTGACCTGGGGCTTTAGGGTCGGCGTACCCCTAGTTTGCTCCGCTGTGGAGGCTTCGTGCGATACCGCCGCATATTGCCCTTGATCACTGCGCCGATCCTGGCCGCCGCCCTCCTACCGGGGGTCGCGCACGCCGAGGCCGAGCCACTCACGGTCGGCGGGGTGCAGGGCACCGGCGTCCGGTCGCCGCTCGCGCCGGTCTCCGGCAACGGCACCAGCAGCGCCCTCTACGACGTCCGTGGCGTGATCACGCAGAAGACGCTGGCCCGCACGGCGGCCGGCGCCAGCCAGTATGGCTTCTTCCTGCAGAGCCGGCTGGGGACCGAGGACGGCGACCCGGCCACGTCGGACGGCATCTTCGTCTTCATGAGCGGCTTCACGTCGCTGATCGGCGGTTACGTGCCGACGGTCGGCGACGAGGTGGTGATCCGGGCACGCGTCTCCGAGTACTTCTTCTTCACCGAGCTGTCGAGCGCGTCGCTGGTCACCAAGCTGGCGTCGGACGTCCCCGCCGCCGAGTGGGCGGTCACCGACGCGGCTCCGCCGGTCTCGCTGACCGAGGCGAACGCCTTTTGGGAGCGGCACGAGGGCGAGCAGATGCGGGTACGCGCGGGCAGCCAGGCGGTGTCCGGCCGCGACGTGTTCAGCAGTACGGCCGATGCCGAGATCTACCTCCTCGACCGCGACGACCCGCTGCTCGACCGCGCCGACCCGTACGCGCGCCGGGTGTTCCGCGACGCGCACCCCCTGGACGACGTGCCGGGCCGCGTCGACAACGGCAACGGCAACCGGGTCCTGGTCGGCCCGATGGGTCTCAAGGCGGCGGCCGGCGACAGCTCCGTGCTGCTCCCGCCGGCGACGACCTTCGACCGGGTGACCGCCGACGCGGTGGGCGGCCTCTACTACGCCTTCCAGAAGTACGGGATCCAGGTGTCCTCGCTGGCGTTCGCGCCGGGCACCGATCCGTCGAGGAACAGCCCGCCCTCGCCGGCCCACCGCTGGTCGGAGTTCGCGGTGTCCACGTACAACGTGGAGAACCTCTACGACTTCCGGGACGACCCGTTCGACGGCTGCGACTTCCTCGGCAACACCGGCTGTCCCGGGGTGAGCCCGCCGTTCGACTACGTCCCGGAGTCCGAGGCCTCCTACGTCCGCAAGCTGGCGGACCTGGCCGACCAGATCGTCACCAAGATGCACGCGCCCGACCTGATCCTCGCCCAGGAGGCCGAGGACCAGGACATCTGCTCGGTGGCCGACGGCAAGCTGGCCTGCGGCACGACGAACAACGCGGACGGCAAGCCGGACTCGCTGCAGGACCTGGCGCTGACCGTCCGGGCGGCGGGCGGCCCCGCGTACGACGCCGCATTCGACCGGTCCGGCGCCGACGCCCGCGGCATCGTGGCGGCGTTCCTCTACCGCACCGACCGTGTCTCGCTGCCCGCCGCGTCGGCGACCGACCCGGTCCTCGGTGCGACCCCGGCGGTCGCCTACCGCGGCACCCCGCTCCCGCAGAACACCGACGTCTCCAACCCGAAGACGCTCAACGCCGTGCTGCCGGCCGACGTCGACCGGTCCACCGGCGTGGACGGCCCGAACGTGTTCACCCGCGCGCCGCAGGTCGGCCTCTTCACCGTGCGCGCGGCGCCCGGCTCGGCCGAGACGTTCCCGGTGTGGGCGATCAGCAACCACTACTCGTCGGGCCCGGACAGCCGGGTCGGCCAGCGTCGCGAGCAGGCCGCGTACGGCGCGGCGATCACGACGGCGATCCAGCAGGCCTCTCCGCACGCGCGGATCGCGTACGGCGGCGACCTGAACGTCTTCCCGCGCCCCGACGACCCGGTGCCGGCCAACCCGGGCGACCAGCTCGCCCCGCTCTACAACGCCGGCTTGCAGAACCTGTGGGACGACCTCGTGGCGGAGGTGCCGCAGTCGGCGTATTCGTACGTCTTCACGGGCCAGGCGCAGACGCTGGACCAGCTCTTCGTCAACAAGGCGCTGCACGACGACCTGGTGCAGATCCGGGCCGCACACATCAAC
>NZ_JBFAZH010000453.1:0-5774 GCF_040681735.1 Actinoplanes sp. NPDC051633
GCCGGACGCCGCACGCCGGACGCCGCACGCCGCACGCCGCACGCCGCGCGCCGCACTCCTGCGTCAGCCCTGGATGTCACCGCGGCCGCCCTCGGACGGCCGGACGGGCGGTGCACCTGAAGCGGTCTGACAGCCGGAACTGCTGTCGACCGTCCACCGCCGTGGCGTACCGGCAAGGGCCGAAGCCCGCCGCATCCCGGCGCAGCCCATCCACAGACCAGCCTGACCTGCGGTGTCAGTTTCTGTCGGGTGATGTGAGACGGCTGTCAGCCAGCCGATGTGTTCGCGACAGCTCACCAGCACCGGTTTGAGGGTGTCAGCGCATCTCGGCGCGGCGCGGAGCCGACACCACCATGAGCGAGCCCACGCCGCAGCACCACCAACCCACCAATCCCAGCAATCCCACTGTGCCTGGGTCGAGGCACGCGGACCTCATCGCGGGCGATCCGCCGGTCCCGCTCACCGTTTGGCGCACCGCCCACACCCCCGTCGACACCGGCCGCAGTATCGGAACCCGCCTCGCCACCCGCCTCGTCGCCGCCTACAGCCGCCCCGGCGACATCGTCGTCGACGTCACCGCAGACCACGCCCTCACCCCCGTGTGCGCTGCCAGCCGGCGCCGGCACCACCCGGCCTGGTTCACCGACGCGTCCAGCCTGATCATCGGCCCCGCCACCCCGCCGCAGGAGACCGGCTTCATCCAGCAAGACGACGGGCCAGAAGAGCTGCTGGACCTTCGGGCCTGGTTCGGTGATGACCTCACCGATCCGGACCTGCCTCCCGCCGACGCTGCCGCCGCCGACCCGTCTGCGGACGGGAGCCTGCGGCATGCGACCAGCCTGGTCGTCGCCTCGTGGCCGCTCGACGCCGGTGACGCCGGTAACCGGGTCCGGCTCGCCTGGCTGCTCACCGCCGGCGCCGCCCTGCTGCGCCCGGGCGGGTGCCTGATCCTTGTCGTCGCCGTGCCGGCCGGCGCTGCTGCGGCCCCGGAGGACTTCACCAGCGTGATGCAGGCCGCCGCCGGTGCCGGACTCGGCTATCTGCAGCACATCGTCGCGGTAGCCGCCGGCACCGACGGCGACATGTTCGTCTACCACGTCACCGACGAGGAACTCCTCGCCCTCGCTGGGACCGGGCAGCGGTGGCAGATGGCGCACCTGCGGGTGCACGCCGATCTGATGGTGTTCAGCCAGACCCGACCGCAACCCGCCCGGCGGCAGCCGACACGCCGCGGTGGTGATCGTCGTGGCTGATCACCGGCACGACCAGCACTCCCTCGCGACGCCGCCGCCTGCCGAGGGCCGGCACCGCGCCGACAGCGCCCGCCACCAGGCCGGCGATCACCCCGCCGGCCTGTCGGTGTGGGCGACCGCCCAGTCCACCGGGCCGGTGCAGCGCAAGCGCCGCTACGTTGGCGAATCGGTCAAACACCCCGCCCGGATGCTGCCCGCGATCGCCATGCACGCCGTCAACGCCTACACCCAGCCCGGCGACCTCGTCCTCGACCCGATGTGCGGGATCGGCACCACCCTCGTCGAGGCCATCCACGCCGGACGCGACGCCATCGGCGTGGAATACGAATCGCGCTGGTCCGACATCGCCGACGCCAACATCAAACACGCCCACACCCACGGCGCTTCCGGCCGCGGCGCGGTCATCCGCGGCGACGCCACCGGCATCCTGTCGCTGCTGCCCGCCGCCCTCACCGGCCAGGCCTCCCTGGTGGTGACCTCCCCGCCCTACGGGCCGACCGTGCACGGCCTCGTACGGCCGGGCGAACACGGCGTCAGCAAGTCCGCCAACACCTACAACGACGGCACCGACAAGGGCAACCTCGCCTACCGCGACCTCACCGGTCTGGCCGACGGGTTCACGCAGATCCTCACCGGCTGCCGCACACTGCTCAAGCCGGGCGGAGTGGTCGTGGTGACCGCCCGGCCGTGGCGCAAGAACGGCGAACTGGTCGACCTGCCCAGCGCAGTCATCGGCGCCGGGACCCGTGCCGGGCTCATCCCGGTGGACCGGTGCGTGGCCCTTCTCGCCGCCGTCCGCAACGACCAGCTCGTCGCCCGACCGTCGTTCTTCCAACTCCAAGCCGTCCGCAAGGCACGAGCGGGGGGCACCCCCATGCACCTGATCGCCCACGAGGATGTCCTCGTGTTCGCGAAACCACACTCCGGCGATCGCCCCCGCGACAGCGACGAGTCCGTCACCGCCGTGACGACGTAATCAACACCCAGTCGTCCTGCCCCGGGGGCACCCGTTTCTTCAGCTGTTCCACCATGGCCCGCGCGGCATCCGCATCGGCGAAGGTGTGCGTGACCTCGGACCCGTCCGGGCCGCCCGTCCGCGCCCGGACGAACCAGCCGAACGAGTCCCGGCACAGATAGACGTCACGGCGGGCAGCCCGGTACCGCCGGTTGAACCAGTGCTCCACCACCGTATCCACGCCGCCCGACATTAGTACACACGTTCGACGAGCGCACTGCAATGACCAGCGATTTCTTGCCCCGGCCGACCCGGCGCCTCACCTGCGTGGCCCCGCCTAAGACCTCCGGAAGGAACGAATCATGACATCCGCCCGCGACCCCCACCGGCCGGCCACACCGGCCGGTACATCCACGCCCGCCAGCCCGGCCTGGAACGGTGACCGCATCCGCGCCCTCGGCACCGTCACCGACGTACCCACCGCCGCCCAAATCTTCCGACTGTCCCGCTCGACCGCATACGACCTGGTAAGTACCGGCGACTTCCCCGTCCCCGTCCTGCGGTTCGGCCACCGCTACCGCATCGCCGTCGCAGCGATTCTCGACGCCCTGCACCTCCCGCACGACCCGCCGCCGACGCGCGACTTGACCAGCAGCCCGGCCCACGCGTCGATCGTCCACACGCAATCCACAGACCCCGGCATCGAGCACACCCCGCCCGAGCGACAGGAACACAGGCATGAATAAAGGCTCCATCAGGAAGACTTGCAGCTGTCGCGACGCCGCCACCGATCGGCGCATCGGCGCCCGCTGCCCAGACCTGCGCCGCCCCGGCGGGAGCTGGAGCCCCAGCCACGGCTGGTGGGCCTACCAACTCGAACTGCCCGCAGCGCCGGGCACTGCCCGGCGGCGGCAACTACGCCGTAGCGGTTTCGCGACCCGGGACGCGGCCGCCACCGAACTCGACCACGCCGAAACACTGCTCGCCCTTGCCGGCCGAGACATCGCCGTCGCCGCGCAGATCGCCTCCCTGCTGCTGCAGACGAAATCCGGTCAGCCACTGCCCGAGCGGGACAAGATCGCACGGCGCATCAAGACCGGTCTGGGCCCGGCCGCCGCCATGACAATGACCGAGTTCCTGTGGCAGTGGCACGGCAGCCGCAAGATCGAACCGACCACCCTGTCCGGCTACGCCGGGCACATCCGCAACTACCTCGAGCCGTACCTCGG
Organism: Actinoplanes sp. NPDC051633; assembly: GCF_040681735.1. Taxonomy (NCBI): domain Bacteria; kingdom Bacillati; phylum Actinomycetota; class Actinomycetes; order Micromonosporales; family Micromonosporaceae; genus Actinoplanes; species Actinoplanes sp. NPDC051633. The sequence goes on from NZ_JBFAZH010000453.1 coordinate 3,438, forward strand.
CCACCTGCCCGTTGACGAACTCCGCGTCGGGCACGTCCAAGCCATGTTCGACGCAATCGCCGAACGCAACATCGCCCTGCAGGCCGCCAAACAGGCCGGCAAGCGAGACCGCTACAGCCCGCTGGCCGGGGCCCGGGTCGTCTCCGGCGCAACCATGCACCGCATCCGCGCCACCCTCCGCAAGGCCCTTAACGACGCCATCCGCGCTCACCGGCTCATCGAGTTCAACCCCGCCGCCCACGTCGAACTACCCTCCGGCAGACGCCCCAAAGCAAAGGTCTGGACCGCCGCCGCAGTCACCCAATGGCAGGCCACGGGCCACCGGCCCAGCCCCGTCATGGTGTGGACCCCCGCCCAAGCCGGGGCGTTCCTCGACTACGCCGAAGGCCACGACATCGTCCTGTACCCGCTGTTCCTGCTCATCCTGCACCGCGGGCTGCGCCGCGGCGAAGCCGTCGGCCTGCGCGACGCCGACGTCGACCTCGACACCGGCAGCATCACCATCGCGCAGCAAATCACCACCCTCGACGGCCAACCCATCACCAAGAAAGTGAAGAGTGACGCCGGCGAACGCACCGTCGCTCTCGACGACGCCACCCTCCGTGTCCTGCACACCTACAAAGCCCGCCGCGTCCGCTGGCAACTCGTCAGCGGGCCCGACTGGCCACGCATCGGACTGTTCTTCGTCCAGCCCGACGGCACCGCATACCACCCCGAGGAAGTCAGCAACCGCTTCGAAGCCCTCGTCGCCGACGCCCGCCTGCCACCGATCCGGCTGCACGACCTACGCCACTGCGCCGCCACCTACCTCAAAGCCTCCGGCGCCGACCTCAAAGACATCCAAGAAACCCTCGGACACTCCTCCATCACCATCACCGGAGACACCTACACGTCAGTCATCCACGAGCTCGACGCGGAACGAGCCAAAGCCCACGCTGCGACCGCACTCATCCCACGCAGCTACGCGGAAGCTGAGTGACAGCGATAAGAGGCGCCTTCGCGGCGCAGGAACCGTTGGTCCGAGCCGGCACCACAACAGACAGCCCTCGGTACCGGTAGTGAGGCGCACAGGCCGACGAAGTCGACCGTGATGCCGGGCCGGTGTGGGAACACCCGCTCGACTTATCGTCCGCCACGCCGCGAATTGTCGCCACGCTCACGCGACAGCGAGGCTACCGGGTCACGAACGGACTGAGAGCCCAGCAGGACCGCTGGGCTCTCAGCGCAAGTTGCGGCGTTCCTCCGCGCAGTAACGCGCCCCACCTCAATGAGCGGCGTTAAAGGCGTCCACAACGGATCCCGGGATACGGCCGCGCTCGGAAATCTCGTGCCCGTTTTTGATCGCCCACTCGCGGATCGCCTGGTTCTGGTCCCGATTCGAACGGCCGCCGGCAACAGCAGTCCGCCCACGCCCGGCGCGGCGACTATCCAAGCCGCGGCCAACGCGCGTACCTGCGGTGATGTACGGCTCAAGCGCCTTGCGAAGCTTGCCGATGTTCTTCTCAGAAAGGTCGATCGTGTAGTTGACGCCATCAAGACCGAATTCGACACTCCGGTCAGCCTCCGACCCATCCAGGTCGTCAGTCAGAAGAGTAACAACCTGTCTCGCCATACTGTGATCACTCCATACCGTTGGGTTACGCCGCCCCGCAACAATTCTCAGACTCCCGAAAGCAGATTAAATCACACCGATTTACGGCACCGCACGGCCCACCCAAATACGCGGCCTACCGCTCGGGTCCGAGAATCGAATACATCAGCGTGGATTGCCCTCGGCGACTCGAAAGTGGCGCGACAGACACATGGCGCCGAGGTCAGACTCGTCATTCGACCAACGCCACCCGGAAACTGCGGTGCGTCTGCTCGGACTGCTCGGGCTGCTCGCAGCTGCTCCGAATCGACGGACAAATGCCGCGAGGCAGACGCAGCAACCACGAGGTCCAGTCATATAACTGCAGGTCAGTGTTGGGTGGGCCGCCCGGGACTCGAACCCGGAACCTATGGATTAAAAGTCCACAGCTCTGCCATTGAGCTAGCAGCCCGCGGGAGTCAGGATACCTGGAGCGCGTCGCCTGGCCCATCCGGATACCCATGAGCCGTTCGTTGCCGAAGGAAGCAGTGCTTGCGGCGCGTCCATGATGCCGTGAGCCAAGGTTTGGAACGAGCGTCCGTACACGCCGTCGTGGCCATGAGCTTCGGACTCTGCCAACGCTCGAGCAGCAACGGAGCATCCACGGAAGCATGTTGGCGCTAGCCGGTTGTCCTCACGGCTGCTAGATCATCTTCCCCACCCGGGCGGGTTGATGTTAGTTGGTGTGGACGGCTCGTAGTGAGATG
>NZ_JBFAZH010000454.1:0-5765 GCF_040681735.1 Actinoplanes sp. NPDC051633
GGCAGGTCCTCGTCGGCGACCTGGGCCGCCACACCGGTCAGGTAGACCGCCTTGCCCTGGCCCACCGCCGCCGTCGAGTCGAAGATCACCGCCGTCGCCGGCGGGCGCGCGGCGACGTTCGCGGAGTGGTGCGAGCCTGGGTCGGAAACCCAGTAGAAGTCGCGGTAGCCGTGATGGGTGAAGTAGACCGGCGAGACGCGAGGGCTGCCGTCCGGCGATGACGTGCCCAGCACCATGTACCGGTTGGCGTCGATGACCGACCGTGCCATCTCCACGAGATCGGGCTCGCTCATCACGTGATGATGTGCGGGACGAAGTTGCAGCGGTCCTTGGTGATCAGGCCGTCCTCGCCGATGCCCTCGCGGATGCCCATGCCGGCCGGTTCGCCGTCGACCAGCCAGGAGCCGATCACCGGGTGCACCACGCCCTCCAGCCCGTCGAACGAGGGCAGCTCGCACAGCTCCTGCACGACGAAGCGGCCGTCCGTGCCGTACTCGCTGGGGTTGTCCGAGATCGGCTTGCCGTCGCGCACCAGCGTGACCGAACCGCCCTCCCGGCCCCAGATGGGTTTGCGGGCATAGCTGGTCAGCTTGGCCGCGGACGAGGACTCGGCGAAGTAGGCCGGCAGGAGGTACTTGCTGCGCACGGGATCGTCGCCGAACAACCGCCAGAGGACCGGCAGGATCGCCTTGTTGCCGAGCAGCGCGGCCTTGTACGGCGGCTCGATCCACACCGTGCCGTGCTTCGTGGGGTCGGCCATGTTCCGGAAGAAGGCCTTGCCGCCCTCCTCGTTCCAGAACCACTCCCACGGATAGAGCATGAAGATGATGTTGATCGGCTCGGCCTTGTGCTCCTGCCCGGGCGCCGGCACGAAGACCACGCGGTCACCGGCCACGTCCCAGCCGATCTGGCTCATCGCGATCAGCTCGACCGGATATCCGGCCTCTTCGGCCGTGGCCATCAGGTAGGCCACGTTCATCCGGTCCTCGCCGCTGGTCTCCGAGGTCTCGTACGCGAAGAAGATCTTCGGCTTCTCGGGGAGCCAGGTGCGCGCCTCGCGGAGCTTGTTGATGTTGCGACGCCAGGCGCCGGGATCGGCCGGCTCGCCGTCGGCCGCCTCCCACCCGACGAGGCGGTCATGGATCGAGTTCCATTGCCGCCACGGGTGCTGGGTCAGGTTGGTCTGGTCGGCCCAGTGCCATTGGATGACCGCGGCCTCGACCAGCGCCGTCGGGGTCTGCGCGTTGTACTCGAGCAGCCGCGGGGTGGTGCCGGCGCCGTTGTACCAGAGGTCGAAGCGGCCGTAGATGCTCGGCGAGAAGTCCGGCGTCTCCATCGGGAGCCGCATCTCCGGGTCCTTGTCGTAGTGCGTCCACGTGTCCGCGTCGCCGTCGAACCAGGTCCGGATGATCTGCTCGTGCGCGAACTCCGGGATGCCGATCTTGGCCAGGAAGCAGGACTCGGGCGTGCAGATCGAGGAGAAGTAGCCCGCCTTGCGGCCCTCGACCGTACGCCGCGGGCACTGCTCGACCATCCAGTCGCCGGCCTCGACGCACATCGCCTGCAGCGTCGCGGTGGCGGTCTCCAGCTCCTCGATCTCGGCCGCGGAGAACTCGTAGTACGGCCCCTCCTGCCAGTACGAGATCATCGTCCCGTCGGGCAGCTCGGTGTCGTTGTACGTCAGCCCGAGGCTGTAGTTGGTGAGCCGCCACCCGTCGCGCACCGGGCCATAGGGAAGTCGCCGCAAGTCAGCCGCCGGACTTGCTGCCGGAGGACTTGCTGCCCGAGGTGCCGCCGCCGCCCTTGCCCACCACGCTGGTCTTCACCGTGCCGTTGCTGATCCGCCCACTCGCGGGCAACCCGAACGACGAACGGGCCGCCCGGTCGTTGTACGCGAACTTGCTGCCCCCGGCGGGCAGCCTGGAGCCGACCGCATATCCCGGCCGATAGCTCGACGAGTGCCAGATGAAGAACAACGGGACAATCCCCACGCCGCCGCGGTCGTTGTCGTCGTCGCAGTTGTCCTCGTCGACCACGACACCGTTCTCATCGGCGCAGTAGAAGCCCTCCTCCTGGGTGTCGTCGCCGTTGTCGCAAGCAGCCACCCCGCCGGCCGCCAGCAGGAGGAAAGTGCTGGTCAGCGACACGCTACGAGATGTCATCCGTCGTTTCACAGTGCGCTTCTCCACAGGTCATTTGTAGCGCCCGGGAGCAACCGGACGATTACGCGCGGGGACCACCGGCGACGTAGATGACCTGTCCGGACACGAAACCGGCGCCCTCACTGACCAGGAAGGATACGGTGTTCGCCACGTCTTCGGGGCGCCCGCCGCGACCGACCGGGATCTGGCTCACCGCGTTCTTCACGAAAGCGTCCCAATCGACCCCGACGCGCTTGGCGGTGGACTGGGTCATGTCGGTCATGATGAATCCGGGCGCCACCGCGTTGGCGGTGACCCCGAACTTGCCGAGCTCGATCGCCAGCGTCTTGGTCAGGCCCTGCAGGCCGGCCTTCGCGGTCGCGTAGTTGGCCTGGCCGCGGTTGCCCAGCGCCGACGTGCTGGACATGCTGACGATCCGGCCGAACCCGGCGTCCACCATGTGCTTCTGCACCGCGCGGCTGAAGAGGAACGCGCCGCGCAGGTGGACCGCCATCACGGTCTCCCAGTCGTCGTCGGTCATCTTGAAGAGCAGGTTGTCGCGCAGGACGCCGGCGTTGTTGACCAGCACGGTCGGCGGGCCGAGCTCGGCAGCCACCCGCTCGACGGCGGCGGTGACCTGCTCGGCCTTGGACACGTCCGCCCCGACCGCGATCGCCTTGCCCCCGGCCGCCTCGATCGCCTTGACCGTCTCGGCGCAGGACCCCTCGTCCAGGTCGACGACGGCGACGGCCATGCCGTCCTCGGCGAGCTTCCTGGCGGTGGCCGCCCCGATGCCGCGGGCCCCTCCGGTGACGATCGCAACACGGTCGGACATCGAACCTCCCAGAATCATGAACGACGCAGGCGGATCCAGCGGTATCCGTACCCCGCGATCTCCAACTTATCGAGCGCACCCGGCTCGGCATACTCCTGATCAGCCAGGACGTCGTTGGGGAACTCCGCCTCGGCGGCCAGGCTGCTCAGGTCGACGACTCCGGGATTGTTGCATAGGTTGTGCACAAAGACCATCGTGCCGCTCACGTCGTCGCAGCGGTGCACCAGCACGCCGGTCGGCACCGGCACGTCGACGTGCTTGCAGGACCCGCTGCCCACCTCGGGCGCCTCGCGCAGCGTGCGGATCATCCGCTCGAACCAGGACAGCAGCGAGGCCGGGTCGTGACGCTGGAGGGTGACGTTGACCTTTTCGTACCCGTAGTCGCCGCCCGAGATCACGGGCCGCACGAGCTGGTCCTTCTGGGCGGTCGAGAAACCGCCGTTGGGCAGCAGGCTCCACTGCATGGGGGTACGGATGGCGTTGCGGCCGTCCTGCGTCAGGTCGTCGCCCATCCCGATCTCGTCGCCGTACCGCAGCACCGGCGTGCCGCGCAGGCTGAACTGCAGCGCGTACGCGAGCTCGAGGTGCCGGCGGTCGCCACCCAGCATCGGGGCCAGCCGGCGCCGGATCCCGCGCCCGTAGAGCTGCATGTTCTCGTCCGGGCCGAACTTCTCGAAGACCTCGGCGCGCTGGTCGGCGGTGAGCCGGGACAGGTCCACCTCGTCGTGGTTGCGCAGGAAGGTGGCCCACTGCGCGCCCACCGGCAGCGTCGGCGTGTCCTGCAGCGCGTCGACGATGCCCTCGGGGTTCTCCCGGGCGAGCGCCAGCATCAGCCGCCCGTTCAGCATGAAGTCGAAGAGCATGTGGATCCGGCTGGACGAGCCGCCGGCGTCGCTGAAGAAGTCGACGAGCTGCGCCGGCTCGACGTTGGCCTCGGCCAGCAGCACCGCGTCGCCCCGGCGCCACTGCACGTGCTGGCGCAGCTCGGAGAGGAAGCCCATGTCCTTGGGCGAGTCGGGATTGCCCGCCTCGGTCTGCTCGATGATGAACGGCACGGCGTCCATCCGGAACCCGGCGACGCCGAGCTGCAGCCAGAACGAGCAGATCTTCTTGATCTCCTCGCGTACCTCTTGATTGTTGATGTTGAGGTCGGGCTGGAACTTGTAGAAGCGGTGGTAGAACCAGAGCCCGGCGGTGCGGTCCTTGCTCCACGTGGTCGCCTGCTCGCCGGGGAAGACCATGCCCTGGTGGCGGTCGGGCGGTGCGGTCTCGGACCAGACATACCAATCGCGGTACGGCGAATCCGGCGACGAGCGGGCGGACTGGAACCACGGGTGCTGGTCCGACGTGTGGTTCACGACCAGGTCGATGATCACCTTGATGCCGCGGTTCGACGCCTGGTGCAGCAGCTCGGCGAAGTCCCCGAGGGTCCCGAAGCGCGGGTCGACGTTGTAGAAGTCCGTGACGTCGTAGCCGTCGTCGCGGTTGGGCGTCGGGTGGATCGGGTTGAGCCAGATGCAGGTCACGCCCAGCCGGGCCAGGTAGTCGAGCCGGGAGATCAGCCCCCGGAAGTCGCCGCAGCCGTCGCCGTCGTGATCGGCGAACGTGTCCACGTCGAGGCAGTAGATGACGGCCTTCTGATACCACCGGTCGCTCATGCACGGCCTAAGTGACCGGTGCGGCCGATCCCGAAACTCCCCGGCCGCGCAACCGGCGCTCGGCGATCGCGGCCTGCTCGCGCAACCGGGCCGACTCGGCGGCGAGGCGCTCGGCGCCCAGCCCGGTGAGCCGGTAGTACCGCCGCAGGCGGGACTGCACGACCTCCTCGCGGTCGACCTCGATCAGCCCGTCGGAGCGCAGCCGGTCCAGCGCGGCGTAGAGCGTGCCGGCCCGCAGGCGCACCCGGCCCCCGGTCATCCGGGACACGTCCTCGATCACCGCGTAACCGTGCTGCGGCTCGCCGGCGAGAGCGGTGAGGACGAGGAAGGTCGGTTCCCGCATCGGCTCGGTCATGCCGCGAGCATATACCGATGAGCGGCATATCCTCCAGCGGACCGGCTTCAGGTTCGTTTCAGGTTTGCCGGGTAAGCATGGTGCATGGCCGAAGCCGATCTCACGCAGGCCGGCGGGCTCACCGGATGGGTCGCGTCGGTCATCGAGTCGTTGGGCGAGGTGGGCGTCGGCCTGCTGGTGGCCCTGGAGAACGTCGTCCCGCCGATCCCCAGCGAGATCGTGCTGTCGATGGCCGGATATCTGGCCGGCGAGGGCAAGACCAACGTCGTGCTGGTCTGGATCGCGGCCACGGCCGGATCGGTGATCGGCGCGCTGTTGCTCTACTGGCTCGGGTACGCGCTGGGCGAGGACCGGATCAAGCGCTGGCTCGACAAGATCCCGCTGGTCGAGGCCGCCGACCTCGACAAGGCGGACCGCTGGTTCGAGCGGCACGAGAAGGGCTCGGTCCTGTTCGGACGGTGTGCGCCGGTGGTGCGCAGCCTGGTCTCGATCCCGGCCGGCGCCAACCACATGCGGCTCGGCCTCTTCACGCTGCTCACGGCGATCGGCAGCGGGGTGTGGAACCTGCTCTTCGTCGGCGGCGGATATCTGCTGGGCGAGCGGTGGCAGAACCTCGAGACCTACAGCAACTGGCTCAACTACGCGGTCTACGCGGTGATCGTCGGCTCGGTCGTCTGGTGGGTCGCGAAGAAGGTCCGCAAGCGGCGAGCGGCCGCCAGCCCGGTGGACTGACGGCCGCGCCGGGCGAGGGCTAGAAGCCCGCGCTGATGCTGCTG
>NZ_JBFAZH010000455.1:0-5756 GCF_040681735.1 Actinoplanes sp. NPDC051633
GGCGCAAACCAACCCGCCGAGACCGGAAGAGCGCCCGCAAGGCGCAGCGAGAGGCCGATGAGGAGCTTTCCGGCTGGCGATTCGTGAGCCGCGTACGTCGCCGGGCGGCTGGCTGTGATGTCTAGCCGGGCGGGACCAAGCCGTACCGCTCAACAACGTCCGGCAGCCACGCCGGCTGACCGAACTGCAGGCCGTAGCGTTCCGCGAGGTCGCCACCCTGCCCCGCCGCGGCCGGACCCGCCGCGACGATCTCGGCCACTTCGCGGAAGAAGTGTTCGAACCCGGCAGGACTGATGATCTCGATCATCCGGGCCGGGATGCGACCGGCGTTCCACATCGCATGCAACTCTCCGCGCGGCTTGGTGATGTAGCCGCCGGGCCCGAGCACCACCTCCCGGTCGCCGGACCGGAAGCCGATCTCGCCCTCGGTGACGATGGAGTACTCGTCCTCGCGGGTGTGCAAATGCGGCGCCACCAGCGCCCCGACCGGGAATGGGTGCTCGACGATCGACAACGCACCTCCCGTGTCCTCGCCCCACAACTTGAACTGCACGCCGATGGCGCCGAGCTCGCCGAGCAGCCCTTCACCGGGCTGAACCACGGTCAGCGGCGGAGGATCGGTTGTCGTCATGAAGAATGCATACCGCACTCCGGCTTCGAATTCTGCTGGGTGCCGCCGTGGCACCAACCCGGGACTCGCGTTATGCGCGCGTGATGCCGGTGCCTCGCGGCGAGGACGCCGGCGGACGGCACGCGAACGATGGCAGGAGGATCACGATGAGTGAGCTCAGACGGCGCCAACTCGTGCTGGGCGGCGCCGCGGCCACCGCGGTCGCCGTCGGCGGCACCGCGTCGCCCGCGGTGGCATCCGAACCCGGCGGCCAACGCCCGTTCCGGCCGCCGGCCGGACCGCGGTACCGGGTCATCAGCGACAACGACTACTCCGGCGACCCGGACGGGCTGTACCAGCTGGTCCATCACCTGCTCTCGCCGTCGGTCGACCTCCGCGCGGCGATCGGATCACACCTGGCGCCCGGCGATCCGTTCGACCCCTCGACGCAGCAGGCCACCAACGCCTACCGGCGGATCCTGGAGGTCCTGCGGCTGATGGGTCTGACCGGCCGGCTCCCGGCCTACCAGGGCTCCAACGTCGCGCTCGTCGATGCGCGTACCCCGCAGCGGTCGGCCGGCGCACAGGCGATCGTCGCGGAGGCGATGCGCAGCGATTCCCAGCTGCCTCTGTTCGCCACCTTCGGGGCCGGGCTCACCGAACTGGCCAGCGCCCATCTGATGGAACCGCGCATCGCGGAGCGGCTCACCGCGGTCTGGATCGGCGGACCGGAATACCCGGACCTCGGCGTTCCACCGCCGCCCGGCTCCAGCGGCGTGGAGTACAACCTGCGCATCGACCTGACCGCCGCGCAGGTCGTCTTCGACTCGCCGATCCCCCTGTGGCAGGTGCCGCGCAATGTCTACCGCCAGGCGCTGGTGTCCATGACCGAGCTGATCACCCAGGTGCGGCCGGCCGGCCGGATCGGCAAACACCTGTACGAGCGGATCTTCGACATCTTCGAGTTGGCCGCCGGAGCAGGTCTGAACATGGGAGAGACCTACATCCTCGGCGACAACCCGCTGGTGCTCCTGACGGCGCTGCAGTCCTCGTTCGAGGCCGACCCGTCATCCTCCCGGTACGTCACCCGCTTCGCCCCCCGTATCAACGACGACGGCACCTACACGCCGCGCGAGAGCGGACGCCAGATCCGCGTCTACACAGAGCTGGACGCTCGGCTCATGTTCAGCGACCTGTTCGCCAAACTCCAGATCCACCGCGACCGCGGGCGCTGAGACAGCCTCGGGCCGGCCTGGCTGCCTTTCGTTGGCATGGGCGGGGTGTCGCCTCGAAGCCACGCCGACTAGTCTTCGCCCGAACCGTGATCGGTGATTGACGGCGATCCGAGGGAGCGCATGTGGCCGCTTTGGGTGACGACACGACGTCCAAACTTGATATCGGAGTTCCGCACTCAGCTCGCCTGTGGAACTACTGGCTGGGCGGCAAGGACAACTTCGCCGTCGATCGTGCGGTCGCCGACCAGATCCTGGCGATGGTCCCGGAGATGGTCGCGTCGGCTCGGGCCGATCGCGCCTTCCTCGGCCGGGTCGTCCGCTATCTGGCCGGCGAGGCCGGCATCCGCCAGTTCCTCGACGTGGGCACCGGCATCCCGACCGCGAACAACACCCATGAGGTCGCGCAGCAGATCGCGCCGAGCAGCCGGATCGTCTATGTGGACAACGACCCGCTGGTGCTGGTCCACGCCCGGGCCCTGCTGACCAGCCATCCGGAGGGCAGGACCGACTACATCGACGCCGACCTGCGGGAACCGGCGGCAATCATCGAGGGTGCGCGCCGGACACTCGACTTCGACCAGCCGATCGCGCTCACGCTGCTGGGCATCCTCAACTTCGTTCCGGACGACGACAACGCGGCCGATCTGGTCGCCCGGCTGGTCGACGCCCTTCCGCCGGGCAGCTACCTGGCGATCTCCCACCCCACCACCGAGATCAACGGCGAGACGATGGTGGAGGCATTGCGACTGTGGAACGAGGGCCCGGCGGCCAAGATGGTGTTGCGCAGTGCCGAGCAGGTCAAGCGTCTGTTCGGTGACCTGGAGATGGTGGAGCCCGGAGTGGTCAGCTGCTCGCAGTGGCGACCCGAGAAGGGCGAGGAAGACGCCGAACCGGTTCCACACTTCGGCGGCGTAGGGCGCAAGGCCTGAACGAGGCACTCTTCGGCTGCGGCGATCAGGTCTTGCTGTCGGACTTCGCCTTCCGCGCCGGCGCCTTCTTCGTGCGCGCCTTCTTGGGCGCCGGCTGAGCGCGGGCCTTGGCGCGTTTCGGAGCGGTGGCAGCGCCGGTGGGGTCGTGTGCCGGCCTGCTCGGCGTGGCTCGTTCCGGTGGAGCGTCCGCGCTCGGCCGGGATTCGGCGCGGGCCGCCCGGGCCCGTTCCACCGAGGCGCGCAACACCGAGATCAGGTCGGCCGCCGCGGTCGGCGCTGCCGTCTCCTCCGCCACGGGCACGATCTCGCGACCTGCCACCTTGGCCTCGATGACGGCCTGGAGGGCCACACGGTAGTCGTCGCTGTACCGCTTGGGGTGGAAGTCCGTGGCCATCGACGTGATCAAGGATGTCGCCATCGTCAGTTCGGCCGGGCGCGTCTCCACGTCCGCGTCCAGGAAGGAGAACGTCGGCTCCCGTACTTCATCCGGCCACAGCATGGTGTTGAGCATGAGCACGTTCGCGCGCACCCGAAGCGTTGCGAGCTGCTCCCGATGGCGCAGCGCAACCTTGACGATGGCGATCTGGTTCGTCCGGAGCAGCGCCTCACGGAGCAGCACGTACGGTTTCGTGGCGGCGCCGTCGGGCTCGAGGAAGTACGCGCTCGCGTAGAGGATCGGATCGATCTGGTCGGCCGGGACGAACTCCAGGACGTCGATCGCGTGGGTCGAGGCGAGCGGCAGGCCGGCGAAGTCGTCGTCGGTGAGCATCACCATGTCTCCGCCACCCAGGTCGTACCCCTTGGCGATGTCCTCGTACGCCACCTCCTCGCCGCAGCCCACGCACAGCCGCCGGTAGCGGAGGCGGGAGCCGTCGGCCTCGTGGAGCTGGTGGAAGCGGATGTGCTTCTGCTCGGTCGCCGCGTACACCTTCACCGCGATCGACACCAGCCCGAAAGAGATCGCGCCGTTCCAGATCGACCTCATGCCACCATCTCCTGCGGTGTGAGATTATCGAACGCTTGTTCTAATACGAGCTTAGGACACAACATGTAGTGGCGCAAAGCGCCTCTGCCCCCACGTCGGCCGGCAAGGTCTGTGCCCAAACGACCTTGACGCGTAGAATCAGACCGTGGCCGACGGCGGTGCACGCAGTGGTGCCGCGGGCGAAAGTGTGACCGACCCCGCGCTGGACGAGGTGCTGCGCGCAGCCGGTTTCGAAGTCACCCCGGCCGGTCGGCGACGCTGGCGGGCGGAGCTCTCCCGGCCCATTCCCCAGGCGACCCTGGACGACGCGAAACGGCGGCTCGCCCGGGCCCGTGGCCGCGCCGCGTGACCGACATCGCCGTCGTCTTCGACGCCTCCGCATTGATCGCGTACGCCCACGGTCAAATCGCCGCCGCCGAGTTGATCTCCGAGATCAACGCCGAAGGACGCCACGTCGGCGTTCCGTCCACGTGCCTGACCACCGCCCTGGCCGCGTTGACCGACGAGTGGGACATCACCCAGCTGATGCGCCTGATGAGCACCAGGACCATGGTGATCCTCCCGCTGGGCGGGCAGGACCCCGACGAGCTCCGTCAGGTCAGCGAGTTCACCCGCCTGGCCGAGTGCGATCTCAACGTCGGACACGCGGTGGCCTCGGCGCTGGCCCATCGAGCCTTCTATGTCACCGACAATCCGAAGCCTGCCGAGGTCGCCCTCCCGCCGAGCTGGCCAGTGCTCGACCTCAGCCCGGTCCGGCTGGTCAGCGACCGGTACGGGCTCGAGGTCGTGCCCACCGGCGCGGCCGAGCCGGCCCAGGCGGCCCAGCCGGCCCAGCCGGACCGGCACCCCGACGCTCCGGTCCCGATGCCCACTGTGATCGAGCCGATGCTCGCCACCCTCCGCCCACTCCCGACCGACGGCGAGTGGGGCTATGAGTTCAAGTGGGACGGCCTGCGCACGATCGCGTATCTCGACGACGACCTACGCCTCCTCGCCCGGAACAAGATCGACGTGACGCACACCTACCCGGAGATCGAGGCCGTACGGGCCGCGCTGGCCGGCCGCCGGGCCATCCTCGACGGCGAGATCGTCGCGCTCGGCCGCACCGGGGTGCCCAGCTTCGCCGCCCTCCAGCAACGCATGCGCACCCCGGTCCCCACCGCGGCGGCGGTACGCAGCAAGCCGGTCCGGTTCTACCTGTTCGACCTGCTGTACCTCGACGGCACCGACCTCACGTCGCTGCCCTACGTCGACCGGCGCGAGGCGCTGCAGCGGCTGCACGTCACCGGAGACCCGGTGGACACACCCCCGTACTGGACCGGCGACGCCGGGCCGGCGCTGCTGGACGCGGCCCGGGAAATCGGCCTCGAAGGCGTGATGGCCAAGCAACTCGCCTCGCCGTACCAGCCCGGCCGGCGCTCGCCGGCATGGATCAAGGTGCCGCTCACCACGACGACCGAAGTGATCGTGGCCGGATACAAGCCGAGCGTGCGCCGTCGGTCGACAACAATCGGGTCGCTCCTGGTCGGCATGTTCGACGCGAACGACCGGCTCACCTACGTCGGTCAGGTCAGCACCGGATTCAGCGACGAAGACCTTCGCCACCTGCAGAAGCGGCTCACCGGCCTGGGGCAGTCGACGTCCCCGTTCGACGTGCCGGCGCCCCGCCAGCACGCCCGGCAAGCCGAGTGGGTCCGCCCGGTCCTCGTTGCCGAGGTCACCTTCCGCTCCTGGACGCACGACTGCCGGCTCCGCCAACCGTCCTGGAAAGGACTGCGCCCCGATCGCGACGCCGCCGACGTACGGCTCCCCAGCTGATCGGGAATCCGGAACCACGAGATTTCGAAAACGGTGGCGTCATGTCGTCGGCTTTGACATCCTTCTATGAATGGGAGCGCTCCCACTCCCCCGTTCGTACCCTCTGGAGGATCAGCCACCGTGCTCTCCGCACCGAAATGGACCCAGCGCAGGAAACGGCTGGCCGCGGTCGCGGCCGC
>NZ_JBFAZH010000456.1:0-5739 GCF_040681735.1 Actinoplanes sp. NPDC051633
GCTCCTCGCCGGCATCCAGCACCCGCTTGATGCCCGCGAGGTCGGCCGACGGCCGCGCGTTCACGGCGACCATGGCGTATTGCCGCATCGCCTCGGCCTCGACGCCGAATGCAGAAAGGGCCTGCAGAACGCCCCCGACTCCCGTCTCGACGTCATCGTCCATCGGAATCACCCGGAGGGTGCAATTCCCGGACCATTTCAATTTCTCGGCAAAGGTCGCGCGGCCATCGCTGACATTCTCGACCTGCACCAGATCGTCCAGGGCGATGTTGCGGACGAACAGAGGAATGCTGTCGATGCGGGCGACGCGGGGGCCGATGAGCACCGCCCAGAGATCCTCGCCGTCGGCCGGAGGCCAGCCCTCATCGTCGCGCTCGAGTCCGAAGTAGACCTTGATGCGCTCGGTCGGCTCATCAGGTGTCACGACGTCCGCCTCCTCTCCTCAGCCGGGCCGGCCCACCATACCAAGGTCGGCTCACAGCGGTCCCTTCGGTGTGTTGGACCACTCCTCGTTGCAGAGAACGCAGGTGACGCGCAGGTTCCATGGTGAACCCGGACCACCGAGCGACTGGGGCCAGATGTGGTCGATGCGCGTTTCGTTCGGCGCCGGCCGCACGCCACTTCTCGATTGCGTCGCGGGAATCGTTTCGATCTGGCAGTCGTCGCACCGCGTCTTACCGGCATTGTTCCGGCGACTTTCCGCGATGGTCTTTCGCTTTCCAGCAGGAGTAGCCTTCTTGCCGGCACGGCTCATATCGGCCTGCAGATCGGTGGTGACGCCTCTCGAGTCGACCGCGAACCGCGCTTTCTTGCAGTTGTGGACGAGCACCGGGGTGTCGCCGACGCGGACGTAGTAGGTGTGGATGCCCTCGACCGTGAGGTTGTGGACCTCGCGGTTCTCCGTCCAGGACGAGGTGCCGATGACCCGCACCAGGTCGCCGTCCGGAGTCCGGACCTCGTCGCCGGCCGCCAGGTCGCCCGCGTCCACGAAGGCGCCCTTGTTCTCGGCCCAGATCGGGTGGCCGTCGGTGGCGATGACGGTTCCGCTCGCGCTTCCCGCCGGCCCGTCGGTGTCGACGGTCACCGCGACGAGATCCTTCTCGCCGCTCCCCTCGATCAGGGCCACGACCGGCCTCGCCGCCGAGATCCCGAGCTCGGGGTCGGTGGCGAGCACCTCGTCGCCGACCTTGATGTCCTCGATGGCCCGGTAGGTCCCGTCGGCCATGAGCACCGACGTGCCGGGGACGAAGCTGTTGGCCGCGCAGTTCGCGCCGCGCGACGCGGCCGTGCCGCCGCTGCCGGAGCCGCCCTTCGAGGCGCCGCCGCCGGCTCGGGACGGTGATCCGCCGCCTCGGGATGCTCCTCCGCCGCCCGCCTTCGCCGGCCCAGCGCTTCCACCGCCCCCGGCCGCCTTGGCTCCGCCGGTCGGTCCGCCACCGCCGGAGGCGGCCTTGCCCGGCGACGGAGCGGCCTTGCCACCGGCCTGCGCCGTGTTGGCCGCCTTGGCGCCGCTGCGGGCCGAGTCCGCCGCCTTGCCGGCCGACTGCGCCGCGTCGACGCCCTTGGCCGCGTACTTGCCGGCCTTCACCGCGGACGCCGCGTACCCGGCGAACGGGATGGCCGATGCCGCGGACAATGCCGCGTTGCCGTAGTCGCCCTCGGCGGCATACCAGGCGGCGTTCGCCAGGTCGGCCACCTCACCGACGCCCGGCACCAGGCCGGCCACGTCGAGCGCCGCGTGCCCGATGTCGCTGAGCGAGAAGTGACCGTCGATCTCCACCTGCGAGATCGGGTTGCCGCCGCCGAACGCGTACCGGTTGTTGGTGAACGGGTCGGTGGTCAGGTTCATGTCGTCCAGGGCGCCGTTGTAGTTGTCCTGGGTGAGGAACCTGTTCAGGCCGGGGTCGTAGTCGCGGAACCCCATGTCGTAGTCGCCGGAGGACTGGTCGAACCGCTTGCCGTTGAAGCGGTACGCGTTGTACGGCTCCCGGTTCGGGTCCTCCGGGTTGCCCGCCTCGGGCTTGTCCACCCCGGTGAACTGGCTGTCGTCGTTCTTGCCGTAGGCGGTGTATCCGTACGTCGCGCGTGAGTCACCCTGCTCGTCGGTGATCTGCTCGACGTCGGTGTGCGGGTTGTAGCCCTGGTACGACGTCTCGAAGCTGCCGTCGTCCTTGAACTTGGCCTGGGACAGCAGGTTGCCGTCCGGGCCGTACTGGTAGGTCTTGCGGAGCTTGCCGCCCTCCTCCTCGGAGAGCATCTGGTCGGTCAGCCCGACGTACGAGAACGTCGTCGTCTTGTCGTTCTGCTTGCGGGTGAGCTGCCGGTCCAGCGGGTCGTAGGTGTACTCGGTGTCCCCGCCCGGGTTCCTGGTGTGCTTGGTGACCCGGTCGAAGCCGTCGTAGGTGTACTTCTCCGTCTCGGTCTGCGACGGCCCGACGAGCGTGGACGACTGCCGGCCGAAGTCGTCGTACTTGTAGGTGGTCCCGATCCCGGCGGTCGTCGACTCGGTCAGCCGGTTCCGGTCGTAGTCGAACGTGGTCGGTGTGTTCTTCACCTCCTGCCGGATGACGTTGCTGTTGGCGTCGTGCAGATACGTCTCGGTGCCCGCCCCGCTACCGGTCTTGACCTGCTCGCGGATGCGGTCGCGCGGGTCGTACTTGTAGGTCGTGGTGGTGTCGATGTTCGCCGACTTGTTGTCCGCGTTCTGCTTCTTGCCGGCGTCCTTGGCGCGGTTGCCGTTGGCGTCGTAGTCGATGGTGTGCTCGTTGACCACCGTCGTGCCGTTCGACTTCTTCTCCACCTGCCGCTGCAGCTGCTGGTCCAGGTAGTAGTCGTAGGTGACGGTGTTGCCGTTGCCCTTCTTCTCGGTCTTGACCTGCTGCCGCGGGGTGTACGTGAAGGTCGTCGTCTTCGCGTCCGGGTCCGACTCGGTCTTGCCGTTCTTGACGCTCTTGACCAGGTCGGTCTCGTCGTAGTCGTACTCCGAGAACGTCTTGTCGTGCAGCCGCTTGAGCAGGTTGTCGTTGATGTCGTAGCGGTAGCTCGTGGTGTTCTTGACCGCGTTGCTGAGCTTCTCCTCGACCTTGTCGATGCGGTTGACGACGTCGTAGGCCATGACGTACGTGTCGATCTTGGCATCGTTGCTCTTGTCGAGCATCTGCGTCAGGTTGGCGTTGACGTCGTACGAGTACTCGAAGTTCTTGCGCGGCTTGTTCCCGCCCTCGCCGTCGTCGGTCTGGGTCTTCTGCTTGCCGTCGGGGAAGAACGTCCAGTTCATCTGACGCGTCTTGCCGTTCGCGCCGACCACCTTGCGGGAGGTCTGGTTGCCGACCGCGTCGTAGTCGTACTCGGTGCGGATGTCCCACGGGTCGGTGCTGGTGCGGTTCCAGCCGTTGTCCCAGTACGTGTACGTGGTGTCGGCCCGCGTCGTCTCGCCGTCGGAGGGCGGGGCGCTGACCTTCTTGGTGTTGCCCACGATGTCGTACTCGTAGATCGTCGTGGCGGCGGTCCGGTACCGGGACTCGCTGTCGTCCTGGTCGTAGGGCTCCCGCTCCTCCTTCACCCGGTTCAGCGCGTCGTAGACGGTGACCGAGGTGAAGTCGTTCGGGTCGGTCGTCGTGTCGACACCGCGCGGCGACTCGACGTGGGTCTGATTGCCGACCTCGTCGTAGCGGTACTTGGTGGTCCGGTAGGTGATGTCGCCGCCGGACTCCCGCTTGTGCGGCGCCTTCTGCTGCTCGAGCAGCGCGCGCGGGTCGTACTTGTACT
This sequence comes from Actinoplanes sp. NPDC051633, assembly GCF_040681735.1. Classification (NCBI taxonomy): domain Bacteria; kingdom Bacillati; phylum Actinomycetota; class Actinomycetes; order Micromonosporales; family Micromonosporaceae; genus Actinoplanes; species Actinoplanes sp. NPDC051633. Next base: position 3,769 of record NZ_JBFAZH010000456.1, read on the forward strand.
CGGTGCGGTTGCCCTCCTGGTCCTGCGACACGACCAGGTTGCCGTCGCGGTCGAACTCCGACTTGGTGAAGTTGCCCTTCGCGTCCGTCACCACGGTCCGGCGGCCGTTGAGGTCGTAGTCGTACTTCTCGGTGAAGTCGTTCGGGTCGGGCGTCGCGGACTTCTTCTGATCGGCGTACGTCTTGACGTTGCCGACGACGTCGTACGAGGCCGTGCGCTCGCCGCCGTTGGCGTCCCTGGCCCTGAGCACCTGGTTGAGCTCGTCGTAGGTGTAGGTGGTGGCGTAGTCGTCGGGGTTCGCGGTCAGCGTGCCCTTCGGCTGGGTCTCGCGGCGCAGGTTGCCGACGTTGTCGTACTCGTAGGTGGTGATGCGTTCCGGTGCGCCGGTCGCGTCGTCGGGCTGCTTCTGCCAGGCCAGCCGGTCCGCCGGGTCGTGTCCGGACTCCATGATCGCGCCGTTCGCCGCCTTCTCCCGCACGACGTTGTCGTTGCCGTCGTAGGCCGGGCCGGGCGTGACGATGAAGGCGTTGTTCGCCGCGTCCTTCGGCTCACGGGAGCTGAGCGGCCGGCCGAAGATGTCGTAGGTGTACGACGAGGTCTTCGACGCCGCATCGGTGATCGCGACGACGTTGCCGATCTCGTCGTACTCGTACGTCTCCACCTGTCCGAGGGCGTTCTTGATCTTGGTCGGGTAGCCGACCGGGTCGTATTCGAGGTATTCCGTCTTGTTGTCGTTGGCGTCCGTGGCGGTGAGCTGCTGACCCCATGTGTCGTAGGTGTAGACCGACGTGTAGTCGCCCGCGGTGGCGGTGGCGTTGCCCTGCGGATCGGTGACTGACGTGAGGTTGCCGAACCCGTCATAGCCGAACGAGTGCTTGTGCCCCAGCGGGCTGGTCTTCGCCGTCAACTCGGCGGTGTGACCCTTGAGCCCGAAGCGGTACTCGAGCTTCTGCGCCGGCCAGTTGTTCTTGTTCGCCTCCGGATCGCGGATCTCCAGCGGCAGACCGGTCTTCTCGTCGTAGACCCAGGTGGTGATGCCCCCGTTGGCCTCCTCCATGCGCCGGACGTTGTTGTCCGCGTCCCAGGTCAGCTCGGTCTCGTGGCCCTGCGCGTCGGTCAGCAGCGTGGGCCGGCCGAACCCGTCGATGGAGTACGTCGACGCGTGCCCGTTGGCGTCGGTCACCACGTTCTCGATGAACGACCCGGTCGAGCCGTCCGAGTCGCGATAGGTGAACGCCGTCGACTTCTCGTTGCGGTCGCTGACGTGCTCGGCACGCGACCTCAACAGGGCGCCGGCCGACGTCGGGTAGTAGCCCACCGTGGTGCCGTTGCCCCGCGGGTCGTCGACGCGGACCATCTTCGGGTTGTTCAAGCCACCCGCGTCGTCGTAGTAGAAGCCGAACGGCTTCTCGTCCGGATCGCCCTGGCCGTCGATCAGCTCGCGCAGCTGGCCCTTCTCGTTGTAGGTGAGCGTGACCCGCCGGCCGGTGATGTCGGTGATCGCCCGGAGCTGGTTGACGATCTGCGCGTTGGTCAGGTTGGCGCCGCTGCGCCGGTCGTCGGTGTTGCCGACCAGGTAGTCGTACGCGTCACCAGTGTTGAAGTACTCGAAGGTCAGCGTGCGCCGGCCGGTGGCGTCGGTGATGTACTTCAGCACGCCGGTGTTGCGGTTGCCGATCTTCACCCGCTCGTACGTGAAGCGCAGGTCGTTGCCGTTCTTGTCGACGACCGCGGTCTGGTAGCCGTCGGAGTCGAAGAAGAACTGGCTGCGGTCCGGCCGGGTCATCACCCATTTGCGCATCGGGTCGCTGTCGCCGTTGCGCTGCAGATAGAGGTGCACGCCGGCCGGGCTGTCGTAATCCCAGTCCGCCTCGTTGGCGCTGTTGTGCTTGTTCAGCTCGAAGAAGTGGCTGGTGCCGTCGCCGTCGGTCAGAGTGATCTTCGCCGGCCAGCGCGGGTCGAGCCCGGAGA
>NZ_JBFAZH010000457.1:0-5725 GCF_040681735.1 Actinoplanes sp. NPDC051633
GCCTGCGCGGCCCTCGCGGCGGTGCGGTGCTGTGCGGCCCCGAGCTGCGCGACCAGGTCGACCGCGGCTGCCCGATGGTGCTCGGCGGCCCGCTGGCGCACGTCATGGCGGCGAAGGCGATCGCGTTCGCCGAGGCGCGCCGCCCGGAGTTCGCCTCGTACGCGCAGCAGATCGTGACCAACTCGCAGGCGCTGGCCGAGGGCCTGACCAGGCGCGGTGTGCAGCTGGTCAGCGGCGGCACCGAGAACCACCTGGTGCTGATCGACGTGCACCCGTTCGGCCTGACCGGCCGGCAGGCGGAGCAGGCGCTGCTCGACTCCGGCATCGTGACCAACCGCAACGCGATCCCGCAGGACCCGAACGGGGCCTGGTACACCTCCGGCATCCGGATCGGCACGCCTGCCCTGACGTCGCGCGGCCTCGGCGCCGGCGAGATGGACCAGATCGCCGAGCTGATCCACACGGTCCTGTCCCAGACCACGCCGTCGGAGTCCTCGAAGGCGAAGTTCACCCTGGACCCGAGCGTCTCGGAGAGCGTCCACAAGCAGGCGAGCGATCTCCTGACCGGTTTCCCGCTCTACCCGAGCGTCACCCTCTAGCAGATCAGCGCGATGCCCGGCCTCGGTGGGTGATGCTGAACCCAACTCTCACCGAGGTCGGTCGCGCCCGGCGACTTGCAGGATGCGGAAGTCGTTGCGGCGCAGCACGCGCAGGATCAGCGCGGCGGGCATCCCGTATGCCCGCATGCCGACCGCCGGGTCGCACGGCCGGACGGCGGCGATGCGGTATTCGACGCCGCCGCTGAGCACCGTGCATCCGCCGGCGGCCTCGACGTTGTGATACCAGTCCACCGACGGCCCGTAGGTCAACTCCGCCACGAAGTCGCCGTCGTGGGTCGCGAGCAGCAACGGAGTCTCGTACACCCGCCCGCTCTTGCGGCCGGTGTGCCGGATCACCGAGATCGGTCCACGCCCCGATTTGCCGAGTCGGAGCGTGGCCCGGTTCAGCGTGTTCTTCAAGAGCCAGAACCACCGGCGGCGGGTACGGCCAGAACTCATCATGCAGTGAATTTACTCGGTCCGGCCCCGGAGCGGGAGGCGGTGCAGCGTCACGTCGCTCAGGGCGCCGCCCGCGACCGTCGCGGTCATGTAGGTGCAGTGCGGCTGGCGTCGGCGGTCGGTGGGGGAGCCGGGGTTCAGCAGCCGCAGGCCGCCCGGCGCCGTCGTGTCCCACGGGATGTGCGAGTGTCCGAAAACGAGCACGTCGTCATCCGGATATCCGGCCTCGCAGCGGGCCTCGCGCCCGGTCGACGGGCCGGTCTCGTGCACCACCGCGAAGCGCACCCCCGCCAGGGTCTCGCGCGCGACCAGCGGCAGCCGGGCCCGCAGCGCCGGCCCGTCGTTGTTGCCGTACACGGCGATCAGCCGCCGCGCCGACGACGACAGCACGTCCAGCAGTGCCACGTCGACCCAGTCACCGGCGTGGAACACCACATCCGCCGCGACCACCTCGTCCCACACCTGCGCGGGCAGGTCGCGGGCGCGTTTGGGCACGTGGGTGTCGGAGATCAGCAGGAGCCGCACAGGCTCCGATTGTCCGCGCCGGCCGCGGCACAAACGTGCCGTCCCGAGATCAGGCCGCGGCCGGCGGGATCTCGCCGGAGCCGCGTTCGATCAGCTTGGTCGGGATCCAGAACTCGCGCGGCGGGCCGTCGGCGCCGCCGATCCGCTCGAAGAGAGCGCGCGCCGCCGTCCGGCCCATCGTCGTCGGGTCCTGCGCGACCACCGTCACCGCCGGCTGCAGCAGGTCCGCCAGCGGGAAGTCGTCGAAGCCGACGAGCGCCACGCGAGTGTGCAGGTGCAGCCGCCGCAGCGCCCGGAAGGCGCCGATGGTGATCAGGTTCTGGCTGGTGAACAGTGCGGTCGGCGGGTCCGGCCGGTCGAAGAGCCCGAGCGTTGCGCTCTCCGCCAGGGACCAGTGCCTCAGCCGCCGCACGCTGTGCGGCGACAGGGCGGCTCCGGTGAGCGCGGCGAGAAATCCGCGGTGCCGCTCCCGCGCCGTCGCGATGCGGGCGTCATCCCCGAGGTACGCGATGCGCCGGTGCCCGCCGGCCACCAGGTGCCGGACCGCGTCCCGTGCGCCGGAGACGTTGGTGGCCAGCACCGCGTCGCCGTCGTGGCCGCAGCCCGGCCGGTCCACGTACACCACGGGTATGTCCGAAACGGATCCGAGATGACTCTGGTCCGGACCGCTCGGCGCGATGATCAGTCCGTCCGCGTGCCGCTGGGTGAACGCGCCGGCCAGCTCCCGCTCGCGCTGGGGGTCCTCGTCCACGCTGCCGATCAGCACCTGGACGCCGCGCAGCCGCGCCTCGTCCTCGATCGCCCGGTGCAGCGCCGCCGAGAACGGGTTGCCGACGTCCTCCAGCAGCACGCCGATCGTCGAGGTCCGCCGGTCGTTGCGCCGCAGCATGCTGGCGCCGATGTGTGGCCGGTAGTTCAGCATCTCCACCGCGGCCTGCACGCGGGCGGCCAGGTCCGGCGCCACCGTGGTCTCCCCGTTGACCACCCGGGACACGGTCTTGAGGCTCACCCCGGCGGTGCGGGCGACGTCGTTCATGGTGGGCCGCGAATCCCCGGCCACAGCGCCTCCCCAACCCCCGAGATGATCACCGATCGCAACATTGTGGGAACTTATTGTTGACACTCGATCCCTCCGGCCGTCTAGTAGAGACAACGTTGTCTCGCGATTTACGCGTCTCGATGGCGCTTTGCAAAATCGATTTGGAGGAGACATGCGTCATCCCCATCCACTTCGGTCCACGCTGGCCGTGGGCTGTGCCGCCGCGCTCGTGCTGAGCAGCGCTGCGTGCGGTGACGACTCCGGCGGCGGTTCCGGCGGCGACAAGCCGATCGTCGGCCTGATCACCAAGACCGACACGAACCCCTTCTTCGTGAAGATGAAGGAGGGCGCGCAGAAGGCGGCCGATGAGCAGGGTGTCGAGCTGCAGTCATTTGCCGGCAAGCAGGACGGCGACAACGAGGCCCAGGTGACCGCGATCGAGAACCTGATCTCGCGCGGCGCCAAAGGATTCCTGATCACCCCGAGCGACTCCAAGGCCATCGTCCCGTCGATCGAGCAGGCCAAACAGCAGGGGTTGCTGGTGATCGCGCTGGACACCCCGACCGACCCGGCGAACGCCGTGGACGCCACCTTCGCCACCGACAACCGGCAGGCCGGCAAGCTGATCGGGCAGTGGGCGAAGGCGAAGTTCGAGAAGGACGGCAAGCAGGCGAAGATCGCCCTGCTCGACCTGAACGCCAACGGCGTCTCCGTGGACGTACAGCGGGATCAGGGTTTCCTCGAAGGTTTCGGGATCGATGTCGCGGACAACAACAAGATCGGCGACGAGAAGGACCCGCGGATCGTCGGGCACGACGTGACGGACGGCGCTGAGGACGGCGGCCGTACGGCGATGGAGAACCTGCTCCAGAAGGACCCGTCGATCAACCTCGTCTACACGATCAACGAGCCCGCGGCGGCCGGCGCCTACCAGGCGATCAAGGCGGCCGGCAAGGAGAAGGACGTCACCATCGTCTCGGTCGACGGCGGCTGCCCGGGCGTCGACAACGTCAAGGCCGGCGTCATCGGCGCGACCTCGATGCAGTTCCCGCTGAAGATGGCGCAGGACGGCGTCGCGGCCGTCGCGGCCTTCGCCAAGGGCGGCGAGAAGCCGTCGGCGACCGCCGGCAAGGACTTCGTCGACACCGGCGCCACCCTGATCACCGACCAGCCGCAGGACGGAGTCGACGCCAAGGACTCCGCCTGGGGCAAGCAGAACTGCTGGGGCTGATCATGACAACGGTCGCCAAGGAAAAGGAAACCGACTTCGAAACCCAGCACCACGACTCGATCGGGCTGCGGATCCAGCACATTCTGCACGGCAACCCGGTGCTCGGCCCGCTGGCCGTGCTGATCGTCGCGATCATCGCGTTCTCGCTCGTCAACTCGCGCTTCTTCTCGGCGCCCAACCTGTCGCTCGTGCTCGGCCAGGTCACCGTGATCGCGGTGCTGGCGCTCGGGCAGACGCTGATCATCCTCACCGCCGGGATCGACCTGGCGGCCGGGGCGATCGCGGTCTTCTCGGCGATCCTGACGGCCGTCTTCGCCACCAGGGCGGGCCTGCCGGGCCTGCTGGCCCTTCTGGTCGGCCTGATCTGCGGCACGCTGATGGGCGCGCTGAACGGCTTCCTGGTCACCCGGATCAAGCTGCCGCCGTTCATCGTCACGCTGGGCACGCTGACCATCTTCTTCTCGCTGAACGCGGTGGTCAGCAGGAGCGAGACGATACGTGGCTCGGAGATGCCCGGCCTCATGACGTGGACGGGCACGGCGATCCCGATCGGCGGCTTCCGGCTCACGTACGGCTCGATCATCATGCTGGTGCTGTTCGCGTTCTTCTTCTACGCGCTGGGCCGCACCTCGTGGGGCAAGCACGTGTACGCGACCGGCGACGACATCGAGGCCGCCCGCCTGGCCGGCATCCGCACCAACCGGGTGCTGTTCTCGGTCTACACGGTGGCCGGTCTGCTCTACGCGGTCGGCGGCTGGATCCTGATCGGGCGCCTCGCGTCGGCCAGCCCGAACGTCGGCACCGAGTACAACCTCGACTCGATCACCGCCGTCGTGCTCGGCGGCACCAGCCTGTTCGGCGGCCGTGGCGGCGTGATCGGCACCCTGATCGGCGCGCTGATCGTCGGCGTGTTCCGCAACGGCCTGCAGCTGGCCGGCGTCGAGGTGGTCTGGCAGGGCTTCGCGATCGGTCTGCTCGTGCTCGTCGCGGTGTCGCTCGACCAGTGGATCAGGAAGGTCAAGGCATGACGACGACCACCATGACACCGGTGATCCAGGCCAAGGGTCTGGTCAAGCGGTACGGCCGCGTGACGGCGATCGAGAGCGGCGACCTCGAGCTCTATCCGGGCGAGATCCTCGCGGTGATCGGCGACAACGGCGCCGGCAAATCCAGCCTGATCAAGGCGCTGTCCGGGGCGTTGGTCCCGGACAGCGGCGAGATCTATCTGGACGGGGAGCGGGTCACCTTCCGCAACCCGATGGAGGCGCGCGAGGCCGGCATCGAGACGGTCTATCAGACCCTGGCGGTGGCGCCGGGGCTGGACATCGCCGACAACCTGTTCCTGGGCCGGGAGCAGCGCAAGCCCGGCGTGCTGGGCTCGGTCTTCCGGATGCTGGACCGGGGCAAGATGCGGTCCGAGGCCAAGCGGCACATGTCCGAGCTCGGCATCGGCACGCTGCAGAACATCGGCCAGGCCGTCGAGTCGCTCTCCGGCGGCCAGCGGCAGGCGGTCGCGGTGGCCCGGTCGGCCGCCTTCGGCAGCAAGCTGGTGATTCTCGACGAGCCCACCGCGGCGCTCGGCGTCAAGGAGAGCAACCGGGTGTTGCAGCTCATCCGCGACGTCCGCGATCGCGGGCTGCCGGTGATTCTGATCAGCCACAACATGCCGCACGTGTTCGAGATCGCGGATCGCATCCACATCCAGCGACTCGGCCGCCGCGCGACGGTGATCACGCCGCAGTCCCACTCGATGTCCGAGGCGGTCGCGATCATGACCGGTGCGGCGCCCGCTCCACCGATGGCCGACCCGAATGTGAGGTAACGCTGCTCGGCCCGGTCTCCGCGGTTCTTCCACAGGCGCGGAGACCGGGC
>NZ_JBFAZH010000458.1:0-5724 GCF_040681735.1 Actinoplanes sp. NPDC051633
CGCGAAGATGCCGATCATCGCGGTGATGACACCGATGGCCGGGACCAGCAGCGGGAAGGCGAGCCCGGCGTCGCCGAAGGCGGTCTTGCCGAGGATCAGCGCGGCCACCAGGGTGACGGCGTACGACTCGAAGAGGTCGGCCGCCATGCCCGCGCAGTCCCCGACGTTGTCGCCCACGTTGTCCGCGATGGTCGCGGCGTTGCGCGGGTCGTCCTCGGGGATGCCCTGCTCCACCTTGCCGACCAGGTCGGCGCCGACGTCCGCGGCCTTGGTGAAGATGCCGCCGCCGACCCGCATGAACATCGCGAGCAGCGCGGCGCCGAAGCCGAAGCCCTCGAGCACGGTCGGGGCGTCGCCACGGAAGATCAGCACCACCAGCGCGGCGCCGAACAGGCCCAGGCCGACGGTGAGGAAGCCCACCACGCCACCGGTCTTGAAAGCGATGGCCATCGCCTTCTCCCGGCCGCCGGACTCGCCCGCGGCCGCGGCCACGCGCAGGTTGGCGCGGGTCGCCAGCGCCATGCCCCAGCCGCCGATCAACGAGCTGAAGACCGCGCCGACCACGAAGAACAGCGAGCGGCCGACCTTGACCCAGGTCTCGTTGTCGGTGGCGTGCACCGGCAACAGGAAGAGCAGGACCACCGCGATGACGACGAAGATCGCCAAGGTCTTGAACTGGCGGCGGAGGAACGCGGTGGCGCCTTCCTGCACGGCGCCGGCAATTTCCTGCATATTGCTGGTGCCCCGGCCCGCGGCCAGCACCAGCTTCACGAACCAAGCGGCGAATGCCAGCGCCACCAGCGCGAAGACCACCGCGACGATGACGAATGTGACGTTCGAACTGCTGAGGGACACCCCACCGCCTTCCGCGGCGAGATATTGCATAGTCCCGGACATCAATGTCCTCCTGTAACCGACCGCGCCGGGCGGTGGACGTGACCACCGAGCGCTTGGAGTGACGACAACCGGGCCCCGCGGACGCGGGGCCAGGAGCAGTAGCTGATAACCCGGGTACTGTATAGGTCTGTGGTGTTTACGGTCACACCCGGCTCCGGCCGTGTCGTGGTGATGTTCGCCGCTGTGTTACCCGGTTTAGAGGTTTTCTAGCGGCGGTTGACCGGCCACACCATGCGGACCTCGGTGCCCGCGCCGTCGTCGACGGGCCGCACCTGCAGGTCGTCGACGAACCCGGCGAGTAGGGCGAAGCCGACACCCGTGGTCAATGCCTCGTCGGTCAGCGACTCGTCGGCGAGCTCGTCCGGCGGCAGCTTGGCCAGGCCGATGCTGGCGTCGATCGGGGCGTGGTCGATGACCCGCACCGCGTACGAGTCCGAGTCGGACATCTCGACCGTGACGAGGTCGGGCAGGCCGTACTGCCGGTGCAGCGCGACCGCTCGCGTGCAGGCCTCACCGATCGCGAGCCGCACCTCGTCGAGCAGTTCCTCGGCGACCCCCGCCCGCCGAGCTACCGCGACTCCGACCAGGCGCGCCGTGCGCACATGCACCGGCGCGGGCGAGAAGGACAGGCGGACCGTGGCCATCACGCCGTCGGGCCCTCACCGGCGTCGCCCGCATCGGCGTCGCCCGCACTGGTCGCCGCTTCGACCGACGGGTAGATCGGGAACACCTGGTCGAGGGCGGTGATCCGGAAGATCTTCAGAAGGGGTTCCTTGGCGCAGACCAGGCCGAACGATCCGTCCGCCGCCCTCAGTCGTTTCAGGGCGCCGACCAGCACACCGAGACCCGTCGAGTCGAGGAAGTCGACCCGGCCCAGATCGACCACCACTGCCCGCGCGCCGCCGTCGACGAGCGCGACGAGGCTCTCCCGCAGCCGTGGGGCGGTGTACACGTCGACCTCGCCGCCGACCTCCAGCACCGTGTGCCCGGCGACGGTGCGGGTCGCCAGCGACAGCTCCATCGTTCCTCCTCCGCCGATCTTCCCCCGCGCCGATCTCCCCAGCGCATCTAACCACCGCCGGTCATCCGCCGACGCGTGGCACCCACCCGTGGTACCCGTTTGAGGTTCACCATGAACCGATGTCAGAGTGCAGTACGTGACGTCGATCGTGCCGGTCCCCGCCGACCTGTTGCGACGGCAGGCGACGCACGTCGAGACGATCCCCGCGCGGCCCGGACGGCCCGTGGACTGGCCCTCCTGGGTGCCGTCGGCGCTGCGTGCGGCGTTGCGGTCCGGCGGGGTCGAGCGACCGTGGGCGCACCAGGCGGCGGCCGCGGACCTCGCCCACGACGGCACGCATGTGGTGCTCGCCACCGGCACGGCCTCCGGAAAGTCGCTCGGCTATCTGCTGCCCGCGCTCACCCGCCTGCTGGTCGACGAGCGGGCAACCGTGATCTATCTGTCGCCGACGAAGGCCCTGGCCGCCGATCAGTTGCGGGCCGTCAATTCCTTGGACCTTCCCGGGGTACGCGCGGCGGCGTACGACGGTGACACGACGCGCGAGGAGCGCGAGTGGGTACGCGATCACGCCCGGTTCATCTTCACGAACCCGGACATGATCCATCACGCGATGCTGCCCGGGCACGGCCGGTGGACGCGCGTCCTGCGCCGGCTGGCGTACGTGGTGGTCGACGAATGTCACGCGTACCGGGGTGTGTTCGGCTCGCACGTGGCACACGTGCTGCGCCGCCTGCGCCGGCTGGCCGCCAGGTACGGCGCCGAGCCGACCTTCGTCCTCGCGTCGGCCACGTCGGGCGACCCGGCCGGGTCGGCGTCCCGGCTGACCGGCCTGCCGATCGAGGCGGTCACCGAGGACGCCTCGCCGCGTGGCGCCCTGACCTTCGCCCTGCGCGAGCCGCCGATGCTCGAAGACACCGAGACGCGCAAATCCGCGCTGTCGGAGACCGCCGACCTGCTCACCGACGCGGTCATCAACGGGACGCGGACGCTGGCCTTCGTACGGTCGCGCAAGGCCGCCGAGATCGTCGCGTCGATGGCGTCGAGGGCGCTGGACGAGGCGGTCCCCGGGCTCGGTGAGCGGGTGGCGGCGTATCGGGGCGGATATCTGCGCGAGGACCGGCGCCGGATCGAGCGGGCGCTGCTCGCCGGCGAGCTGCTCGGGCTGGCCTCGACCAACGCGCTCGAGCTGGGCGTCGACCTGGTCGGGCTGGACGCGGTGCTGATCTGCGGCTACCCCGGGACGCGGGCGTCGCTGTGGCAACAGGCCGGGCGCGCGGGCCGGGCCGGCGGCGACGCGCTGGCGGTGCTGATCGCCCGCGACGACCCGCTGGACATGTACATCGTGCACCACCCGTCATCGGTGTTCGGGCGGCCGGTCGAGGCCACCGTGCTGGACCCCGCCAACCCGTACGTGCTGGGGCCGCAACTGTGCTGCGCCGCCGCCGAAGCGGCGCTGACCCCTCGGGACCTGGAGCTCTTCGGGCCGGGCGCGGAGGCGGCGGTGGAGGGGCTCACCGCGTCGGGCGCGCTGCGGCGCCGGCCGACCGGCTGGTACTGGACCCGGCCCGGCACCCCGGATGTCGACCTGCGCGGCACCGGCGGGGCGCCGGTCTCGGTGGTCGAGTCGGCGACCGGCCGGCTGCTGGGTACGGTGGATGCGGCGTCGTCGCACGCGATGCTGCACGAGGGCGCGGTGCACCTGCATCAGGGCGCCTCGTACGTGGTCGACGTGCTGGATCTCGACGATGCGACAGCGCTGGTGCACGCGGCGGATCCGGACTACTCGACGCATGCCCGCGACGTGATCGACCTGTCGGTGGTGTCGGTGCGGTCGTATGTGGACGCCGGGCCGGTCGGGTTGTTCCTCGGCGACGTCGATGTGACCAGTCAGGTGGTGTCGTACCAGCGGCGCCGGATCGGCTCCGGTGAGGTAATCGACACGCGGCCGCTCGATCTGCCGCCGCGCGAGCTGCGTACCGTCGCCGTCTGGTTCACCATCTCGCCCCGGGAGCTGGCCCGCGCCGGTTTGGCCTGGGCCGACGTGCCGGGCGCGCTGCACGCCGCGGAGCATGCGGCGATCGGCCTGCTGCCGCTGATGGCGACGTGCGACCGGTGGGACATCGGCGGCCTGTCGACGGCCGGCCATCAGGACACCGACGCGCCGACGGTCTTCGTCTACGACGGACACCCGGGCGGTGCGGGCTTCGCCGAGCGCGCCTACGCAACGGCGACGGCCTGGCTCGGCGCCACCCGCGAGGCGATCGCGGCGTGCGCCTGCGAGACCGGCTGCCCATCGTGCGTCCAGTCCCCGAAGTGCGGCAACGGCAACAACCCGCTCCACAAACCGGGCGCGGTGGCCGTCCTGGACGCGGTCCTCGCAGCCCTCCCCCAGCCCGTGCCGTCCCAGGCTGTTCCTTCCCAATCCCAGGCCGGCGAGCCTGACCTCGGGCGCCGACCCGGTCAGGCTGCGGAGTGCGGGCCGTAAAGAAGGTCCAGCTGTGCGTCCAGGAGGCGAAGCGCCCGGTCGCCGGTGAAGTTGCCGGCCAGCAGGTAGAGCGCCACACCCTCCATCAACGACAGCAGGCCCGCCGCGGCATCCTCGTCGCCGGTCGGCAGCAGGCCGGCGATGAACCGGATCAGCTCCGCCGTGTCCGCGCGCAGCTCGGCGCCCGCCGCCGGGCGCACCGCCGTGTAGGCGAGGAAGGCCAGCGCCACCCGGCCGTCGTCGCCGGCGGGCTCATCGAGCGGCAGCAGGGCGGCGAGCATCGTGCGGAGCTGCAGCCGCGGAGACGGATCGTCACCGAGGCCGGCGACGGCCTCGGCCACCCGAGCCTGGCCCCGCTCGCGGACGACGGAGATCGCGAACGCCATCATCTCGTCCTTGGTGCTGAAGTAGTGCTGCACCATCCCCGCCGAGACCCCCGCCGCGGCCGCCACGTGCCGGAGACTGACCGCCTCCAGCCCCTGCTCCGCGGCGACCCGCATCAGCGCGTCGGCGATCAGCGTCCGGCGCTCCTGATGATCGACCCGCTTGGGCATGACCGCGATGCTTTCACGCCCGCGACGTGCCGGTTCGCCCGCCCGCCCGGCGCGCCGGCCCCGAGGCGGACACCTCGGCCCCGTCCGCCGGGGTGCCGGCCGCCCGGGCGCTGCGGACGAACGCGTCCGGGTCGTCGGCCTGGAGACGGATCTCATCCACCGGCTCGGAAGAGCCCTTGGGCAATCGGACGGTGATCGGCCGGCGCAGGCGGACGTCGACGCTGGTCTGGCTGCCGACGACGATGTGCAGCACCCGCCGCTCACCGGCTTCCTCGATCTGCAGCGACTTCGCCGACGGCATCGAACGGTGCCGCTTGCCCACCGATTCGACATCCGCCCAGTCGATCGTGAAGTCGACGCTCGAGCTCTGCCGCACCCTGATCCCGGCCGGCCCGACGACGTGCGGGTATGTCTTCATCCCAGCCCAGAGACCGAGCATCCAGGTCACCCCCCAGACGCCGAGGCCCAGAAAGATCCAGCGAGCCGGCGTCCACGGCACCACGTTGCGCACGATCAGGTCGAACATCGGGATCTCCACGATCGACAACCCGATGAAGACGCCGAGCACCGGCTTGACCGTCCCCAGATACGCGAACGGCTCCTCCCCCTCGCCGTGCCGCCTGCCCCGCCCGGTCACCCAGCGGAAGAGATTCCGCCACATCGCGATCTCCAGCTCGACGGCCCGGCGGGCCAGCCATCCCAACCACTTCATCTGCGCCTCCCCGGTTTCAATACACCTGCATCGTATACCTTTCCCAATACAGTCG
>NZ_JBFAZH010000459.1:0-5723 GCF_040681735.1 Actinoplanes sp. NPDC051633
CCCGACGTGGGGAATTTGATCTAGCAGCAGTGGGGAGTTTCGGCTAGCGCCAACAGGTGCCCCCAAAGACGCTACGCGGCGGTCCAAGTAATGACCGCCGAAGGCATCCCGGTCGAGCTCGCGTGCCGGGTGGTCGACGTGTCTACATCCGGCTATTACGAGTGGTTGACCCGGCCACCATCGGCGCGGTCGGTGCGCCACGCCTGGCTGACCGGCTTGATTACCGAGCTCCACCTGCAGTCGCGGGCCACCTACGGCGCCCGGCGGGTACACGCCGAACTCCGGCTGGGTCGCGGCATCGCGGTCGGTCACGGCGCGGTAGAGCTGCTCATGCGCCGCGCCGGCCTCGCCGGGGCGACGGGCCGGCCGAAGTGGCGACGGGCCAAACGCGACGAGGTGGCGCTCGATCTGGTCAACCGGGACTTCACCCGCAGCGGCCCGAACCAGCTGTGGGTCACCGACATCGAGCGCCACGAGGCGCTGTGGAACCGAGTGGAGGTGGGAGACCTTCACCGGCCTGCTGTCGCAGCGGCGGGCTGAAGCTGGGGGCAGCCTGATCCCCGAGGTGGGGGTGAGGGTGGAAGCGGCCCTGACAACGACGAGGCGGGTCAGTACTGCCAGATGGCCTGGGCTCGGCAAGCGAGACGGAAAGGCGTACGTGAGGAACCAGCGGCTGAACGCCTCTCAAGAGAGCCACCAGCTCGAACCTGGCGGATCTGGGCTGGATAGCAGCCCGTACCCGCCACACGATGTGGGTGGGGAACTCCCGGGCTGGGTGATGTCGCCGGTCGGGAGGCCGAGGTGAAGGTCTGCGGCGTAGCCGCGGCGATGCTGCAGGGGCATAGCTGGGCGCCGACCCCGTCGAACGGTTCGACAGTGAACGTGGGAACCATCCCGGCTGTCCCCGGCCCGGTCTGCAGCCAGCAGCCCGGTGGGAAGGCCCGCCGTCGGCTGACGCCGCCGGGGTGGGGCGGAGGACCCGTAGTAGTCCGAGGCCGGGAAAGCCGGCCGCATGGCGAAGGAGTCCAGCGTGGTCGCGGCATCGCCGCAGGATCAGGAGGCCGCTGGTGAATATCGGCGATCCGTGGCCGGACCTCGACGAGGCCGAAGCGCGGGTACTGGTGATGCAGACGAAGCTGCACCGTTGGGCGAAGGCCGATCCCGGTCGTCGCTTCGATGATTTGCGCAACCTTGTCTATGACCCGGCGTTCCTCGTGGTGGCGTGGAACCGGGTGCGGGGCAACAAGGGTGCACGAACGGCCGGGGTCGACGGCATCGCACCACGTGCGGTCGATCATCTCGCCGGGGCGCTGCTGGGATGGCTGCGGGCTGAGCTCAAGGCCGACCGGTTCGTGCCGCAGCGAGTGCGGGAGAAGGCGATCCCCAAGGCGTCCGGGAAGGTCCGGAAGCTGGGGATACCGACCGTCGCGGACCGGGTCGTGCAGGCCGCGTTGAAGCTGGTGCTCGAGCCGATCTTCGAGGCGGACTTCCAGCCGTGTTCCTACGGCTTCCGCCCGAAGCGCCGGGCGCAGGACGCGATCGCCGAGATTCACTATCTCGCTTCACCCACCCGCAACTACGAGTGGGTGTTCGAGGCCGACATCACGGCGTGTTTCGATGAGATCGACCATCCGGCCCTGATGGGCCGGGTGCGGCATCGCATCGCCGACAAACGCGTGCTGAGCTGGGTGCAGGCGTTCCTGCGGGCCGGGATCCTGACCGAACAGGGCCTGAACCGCGAGACGATCACCGGCACACCCCAGGGTGGGATCCTGTCACCGCTGCTGGCCAACATCGCCTTGTCCGTGCTGGACGAGCACTTCGCCCGCAAGTGGGCAGCGCTCGGACCGGAATGGACCCGCGCCAAGCACCGCCGCGCCGGAGGGCCGGTCATGAAGATCGTCCGCTACGCCGACGACTTCGTGGTCATGCTCGCCGGGCAACGCGCCGATGCGGAAGCGCTGCGGGCTGAGGTCACCGCGGTGCTGGCCCCGATGGGCTTACGCCTGTCGGAGGCCAAGACCAGGATCTGTCACATCGACGAGGGCTTCGACTTCCTGGGCTGGCGCATCCAACGCCGGGCCTGGCGCAGCCGAACCGGCAGAACAACCGTCTACACCTATCCGTCGAAGAAGGCACTCGCCTCGATCGTGGACAAGGTGCGGACGCTGACCCGACGCAAGAACCATCGAACGCTTGCCGACCTGCTGCACCGAATCAACCCGGTGCTGCAGGGATGGTGCAACTACTTCCGGCACGGCGTGTCCTCGCGCACCTTCGGCTACCTCGACCACTTCGCCTTCTGGCGAGTCGTCGGGTGGCTACGCAAACGCCACGTCGGGCTGAATATGCACACCCTCGTCCGCCGGTTCCTGCCAACGTGGCAGATCCACGCGGACGGCGTCGAGATGTTCCGGCCGGAAACCTTCGCGATCCAGCGATACCGCTACCGGGGCACCCGCATCCCGAATCCGTGGACGGCAGCAGCGACACCCGCACCCACGGCATGACCACGCGGAGAGCCGGATGCGGTGGAAGCCGCACGTCCGGTTCGGAGGGCGGGCCGCAGAAACCACCACGCCGAAAGGCTGGCAAGGCGCTGCGGTCCGACCCCTACACCGAGCACCGCACCGGCGAGGGCAAGCTCTACCTGTGCGCGGTCAAGGACGTGTGATCGAACCGGATCGTCGGCTACTCCATCGACTCGAGGATGAAGTCCAGGCTGGCGGTGAACGCGCTGCACAACGCCGTCGCCCGGCGCGGTCCTGTGGCCGGCTGCGTGCTGCACACCGCCCGCGGATCGCAATTTCGCAGCCGGAAATTTGCCCGCACCCTGAACCAGCGCCAGATGATCGGATCGATGGGCAGGGTAGGCGCCGCCGGCGTCAAAGCCGCCATGAATCAGCTGAGGACTGCGATCGTGACCTGGATCGAACGGACCCGCCACCGCCGACGGCAACGCTCTTTGTGCCGGTTGACCCCTATCGAGTACGAGACCATCATGACCCCACCGGCCAGTCAGGCCGCGTGACTCGAACTGTCACCTATCGGTGCAGCGGACCCGTGTGACCATCATTAGATGTGACGTTCGGGCTGATAGAAGCGGACGATCAGTGCGGCGAGCAGACGTCGGATCTCGGATGTGGTAGCCGATCATCATGCCGCGGTCGGCTGCGTGGCGAGATCGGATCCCCGACTTGCGTATAGGCGACTGACGAACCAAAGTGGTCGAGGTGGGAAGCCTGGGCATTGGCATGGGTCGGCCAGGCACGCAGGTCCTGGTCACCGGCGTTGGTGGGTTTATCGGAAGCCACGTCGCCGAGGCGCTGGTTCTCGCAGGAGCGCGCGTGCGAGGGTTTCTGCGCTACCGTGCTGGCGACACTCGCGCTGCGCTGCGCTGGTTGCCGGATGGCATGCTCGCTCACATAGAATTAATGGAAGGCGATCTACGCGACCCCGAGTCCGTGGTCGACGCGACGGCCGGATGCGAGGTTGTCCTCCACCTGGGAGCACAGGTTTCAGTTCCGCGCTCTTACGCCAACGTGCGGGACTTCTTCGAGACCAACGCGATGGGCACACTCAACGTCGCACTTGCTGCATGCCGTGCGGACGTGCGCCGTCTCGTCCTTGTGTCTTCCAGCGAGGTCTATGGTTCTGCCCGGTTTACGCCGATCGATGAGAACCACCCTTTACAGGCACAGTCGCCATACGCCGCTAGCAAGATCGCCGCAGAGCAGCTCGTACGCAGCTTGACTTGTTCACAACAACTTGCAGCCACGATCGTGCGCCCGTTCAACACGTTCGGGCCACGTCAGACATCGCGGGCGGTCATACCGTCGATCTTGAGCCAAGCGGTGCGCGGGCCAACTGTACGGCTCGGCAGCCTGTGGCCACGGCGAGACTTTACCTACGTGGACGACACGGTGGCCGGAATCCTAGCGTTGGCGTCCGCCCCGGAGGCGAATGGCGAGACTGTCAATCTTGGGACCGGCCAAGATGTTTCGATCGAGGAGTTGGTCGAATTGGTGGCGCACGTGGTCGGGCACGACTTAAATGTTGAGGCCGACGACCGGCGCACAAGGCCAAGCGCCAGTGAGGTGAGCCGGCTGCAGAGTAACGCCGCAAAAGCCAATGCGCTCGCCGGCTGGTCCGCGGCCGTCCCACTGGTTGAAGGCCTACGGCGCACCGCCGACTGGATCGGTGCACATCTGGACCAATATGAGCCCGGGCGCTACGTCATATGAAGGCAGTCGTGTTGGCCGGCGGACGAGGTACCCGACTTGCGCCATACACGTTTGTGCTTCCAAAGCCGCTACTGCCGATCGGTGACCAGCCTATCGTCGAGCGCATCGTCCGACGCCTAGCACTCGCAGGCTTTTCTGACATCCATATATCGCTAGGATACCTGGGCGGCCTTATCTCCTCGTACCTAAGAGAGCTTCAAGGGCTTCCTGAGTCACTGAGCTTGAGCTTTGCGAGCGAGAGCGTGCCTCTCGGCACCGCTGGCCCCTTGCAATCCGTGCCCGGCGGACCACAGCCCTTGCTCGTGACGAACGGCGACGTGTTGAGCGACCTCGACTACGCCGACCTCGTCGCATATCACCAGGGTGCCTCGGCCGCATTGACCATCGCCACGCAGCCACGGGAAAGTGCAGCCGACTTCGGCGTCGTCACCATCGATTCCGACAACTGCGTGACCAGCTTCATCGAGAAACCGGTCACGCGCCAAATCGTGAATATGGGGATCTACGTCTACGAGCCATCGGCATTGGCCTATCTTCGTGCTGGCGAAAGGATGGACGTGCCTGAGCTCGTTCGGACGCTGTTGCGGGCCGGCGAACGAGTTGCTGCCTATCCCTTCACAGGCGCCTGGCACGATGTCGGTACACCGCCCGAGTTTCATAGTGCAGCACGTGAGTTCGGATAGTCCCGCTGACGCCGGCGCGCGACGCCAGGTCGTCCAGGTGCGAACGCAGGCGAGCGGTCTACGGAGGAGACGCTGTCGTGTGACCGTTGGCCTGTAGCACGCCAAATCGCCGACGGTGCTCGGCGTCAACGACTTCGCGCTGCGCCGCGGCCGCCGTTACGAGGACCCTGCTCATCGACGCCGTAATCATCCTCGAGACGACGTGCTGTCCAACCGCACGGTCCAGACCCTGGCCGCACGTCGCGCAAACACCCGGAAGGCAAAGGCAGTGCTCAGAGTGCATGTTTGACGCTGGCCCGTCCCGGAGTCTTCATAGGCCAAGCGCAGGCCCTACCGCGCTGGCGATCCGTCGATCAACCGAGAGCAGATGCGCAAGAAATTGACCCAGTCCCGAACCGCCACACCCGGCGAGTACCTTAATGCATAGCTAATACCCGCCGCTCCCAGACGCTTGCGAAGCCCGGAATCGATCATTAGGCGTCTCAACGCACCTGCAAAGGCGCCCTTCTGCCGCTCTGCAGCGAGCAAGCCTGTTTCACCGTGAATCACCTGCGCCCGAATACCAGCAGACACGTCGTACGCGACCAGAGGCAAACCAGCTGACGACGCCTCAGAGAGAACCAGACCAAACCCTTCATAGTGGCTAGCAAGCGCGAAAATTGAGCTAGATCGATAGGCATCCCTCAGCTCTGACCAAGTCCGCCGACCGAGAATCGTTACGCGGAACCCTTCTCCGGCCCGCAAGGCAGCGGCCTCCTCCAGCTCAGACCTCAATGGTCCATCGCCGACGACCCAC
>NZ_JBFAZH010000460.1:0-5721 GCF_040681735.1 Actinoplanes sp. NPDC051633
GCCGGGCCCGATCAAGGGGTCGGTGCGGGTCCGCGTGGGTGACCGGGACGGGTGGTACCTGGCTCGGCCGGCGCCACGCTGGATGTACTCGAAGCCCACCACGCAGCACCTCCTGACCTGGGAGACGCGGGACGGCTTCGGGGTGAGCTTCAGCGGCGTCTCCGGCAAGGCGGACCTGCTCGCCACCGCGCGGACGATCCGGGTCATCCGGCCCGCCCCGCCGAGTGGTCCGCTGCAGCTGGGCTGGGTGCCGGACGGACTGGTCGCGACCTCCGTCGAGGTCTTCAACGACAGAAAGACCGAGAGCATCCAGCTGTCTTCGCCCGTCAAGAACCCTCCGCAGGACACCGGCATCTCGGTGCGCGCGGAGTCCGCGTCGCCCGGCTGGCTCACTCACTGGACCGACGGCAAGCCGCCGACTCACACGATCGCTGGTCACCAGGCGTGGTACCGGGAGTTTCCGCTCGGCCGTGACGGGGCCCCGCGAGTCATGCTGGTGGTCACGGCCGGCGACTGCGGGATCAACATCCAGGCCACCGGCTCGATCAGTTTCGCGGACCTCGAGCGGCTGGTCGAGGAAGCCACGGTCGGCAGTTGCACCAGTCGGGACGGCTGGGGCCCGGTCGTGCCCAAGGCGTGATGTCCATGGACGGGCGCCCCGGTGGCTCACCAGGCGTCGTGCGACCGGCTCGGGCCTGCGCGGATGCCGATGCCTCGACTATTCTCCGGCAGCGGCAGGCGTCGTACGGAAGGTGCCCGGATTTGGTTGCCGTAGCGGGGCTAATCGTCGAATGAAGGAAGTAGCGCGTGATCAAAGGACTGAACAAGATAGAGGTCATCACGTTGTTCGTTGAAGACCTCACTGCCGCGCGAGCGTTTTATGAGAACGTCTTCGGGCTCGAGGTCGTCTACTCTGATGAGGCCTCAGCGGTGGTTCGGCTGGAGAATCTGATGATCAACATCCTGCGCGTCGAGCGGGCCGGTACGCTCGTCGAGCCGCAGCCAGTGGCCGGGCCGAACTCCGGCGCGCGCCTGCTTCCCACCATCGCGGTCGAGGACGCGAATGCCGTCTACGAGGAGCTGAAGCAGCACGGCGTTACGATTCTCAACGGCCCGATCGACCGTCCCTGGGGCCGCCGGACGGTCGCGTTCGCCGACCCGGCGGGCAACGTCTGGGAGATCGCGCAGCTCCTGCCTCAGGCGTCCTGAGCCTCGGCCACCGCGACGCCATCGGCTTCGCCTGCGGCATACGTCTCTCGGCCCGGTCTGCGGGTCGACGGCCTCCTGCGTGAGGCGCTCCTCCGGACAGGCGGACCCGATGTCCGACCGCCTGCCGGAGGCCGGCGCATGCTAACCATCGGCCGGTCGACCTCGATGGTAGAAACGAGTGGGCGCTTGCGAACAAGAGGTGGGATGTGGGCCGGCGCCTCGGTGATGGTCCAGCGAGGATTTCACTACATCGCTCTCGGAATGCTCGGACTGTATTTCGTCGGTTCGTACTTCGTTCGCGAGCTGGGCGTCGGCAAGTGGGAGAAACCGTTTCTCGGATCGACCCTCTTTATCCTTCTCTGCGCGGCCCTCGCGCATGCCGCCGGCCTGTCGAAGAGCCAGAAGGACCTGGAGTTGGTCAAGAACAGCCTGTCGGCCCTGACCCGGGTCGACGCTGTCGAGGTCTGCTTCTTCGAGGGCGTCGAGGTCTACGAGGCGACGTACTCGGCGATTCGGGCGGCTCGCAAGCGCGTCTGGGTGACCTACCTCCGCAACGAGGCGCCCGTTCGGAGTGACGCTTGGACCCGGCACCTCCGGGCCTGCCGGGAGTGGACCTTCGAGGACAACAGCCGCCGGTTTCGCCGCATCATTCTTGAAGGCGGCGCCGCGGGAATGAAGGAATTCTGCCGGGAGGAACTGCGGCATGCGGTCAAGGCGGACCAGCGCGGTTACAGCTATCAGGTGAAGATACTGCAGGACTCGGTCCATTCCACCGAGGCGTTCAGCGTCGGAATATACGACGACATGGTCTTCTTCACCCATCGCGACGGTGATCATTCGATCGGGATAGGCATTCGCAGCAGGAAGCTCGCCGACGAATACATCCGGCGCTATTACGATCGGCTCTGGTACATCGCGAAGAAGATCGAGGACATCCAGATCGGCTGACCGGCGTCTTCACCCGGCGGCGTGCCGGCCGCGTGTGGCGGTGCCAGGTAGTCACCGATGGTCAGATCGCGCGCATCCGGTTGTTGCGGGGGCCGTGTTCGACCTCGGCCAGGCCGAGCGCCTCGAGCACCGGCGGCACATAACTGCCGAATCGGCCTCGCAAGCCCTTCTTGAAGCCGTACCAGCCTCCGACCGGATTGAGTTCGGACCGCCCCCAGCCCTCGACCGTGCCGTCCTTGGCCGGTTTCTGCTCGTCGGCGTTGCCGAGCGGCATCCAGTCGCCGTGCGCCACCAGCATCGCGTGCAGATCGTCGATGCACGCCAGGTGGTAGCGCAACTGTGTCTTCCCGACTTGCACGACCAACGCGGGCGGGTCCGCCTCCGGATCGCGATAGGCCTCGAACCGGCTGGTCCCCGGCGGCGTCAACAGTTGCCACGGATCGTCGGGAGTGCCGTTGCCTTCAACATCATCAGTGGTCATGGGCCCAGCTTGCCAGGCCGAACCAGACATCTACTGTCAGGTTGAGAAACTACGATGGAGGCTGTGCGAGCCGCCCGGATCTTGGAGATGCTGCTGATCCTGCAGTTGCGCGGACGCAGCACCGCGCGTGAACTCGCCGCCGCCCTCGAGGTCAGCGAACGGACCATCCTGCGTGATGTCGAAGCGCTCAGCGAGGCCGGCCTGCCGATCTACACCAACCAGGGCGCCGGCGGTGGGATCGAGCTGCTGGACGGCTTCGAGACCCGGCTCACCGGTCTGACCGCCGCCGAGGCCGAGTGCCTCTTGCTGATCGGGCAGCCGCAGGTGGCGCATCGGCTCGGCCTCGGCGTGCCCACCCGCAGCGCCCAGCACAAACTCAGCAACGCCATCCCGAAGGTGCTGGCCGAGCAGGCCGAGAGCCTGACCGACTGGTTCCTCCACGACCCCGACCCGTGGGACGGGCCTCGCATACCGCACGGCGAACTGCGCCGGATCCGGCACAGTATCCGCCGCTGCCACCGGATCGAGCTGTACCTCGGCGACGCACCGGCACTCCCGCTGGAACCGCTCGGTCTGGTCCTCAAGGCGGGGTCGTGGCACCTCGTCACCGCCGAGCAAACCGTCCTCTGTCTGGACGAGCTGCGGGCCACCCGCCTGACAACTCAACGGTTCAAGCCGCCGCCGGGATTCTCGCTGTCAGATTTCTGGTCGAAGCATCAGCGCGGGCCGCGTTAGGGACCAGCATGCCTCGGCACGGCGTCGTTGCAAGAGTCGAGAATCTGATGAAAGGCGCCCGAGCGCGGGTGCAGCGGTAAATTGCCGGCATGAGTCTTAACGTCGGTGACGAAATGATGAGGCTGTTAGGAGTGCTGCGGCACGAGCCGACGGACAAATGGGTCCGCGCGAGGCTCGGCGGGCAACTGGTGGTCGACAGCCGTGCCGCGCTGCTGCTGTGGGAACCGCGCCGGATCGTGCCCACGTTGGCTGTGCCGGACTCCGATGTCCGAGCCGAGCTCGTACCCGTCGAGCCGGCTCCGGAGAGCGACATACCGGTGCTGCATCCCGGGATCCCGTTCGCCGTGCACTCAACACCCGGGCAGACGTACGACGTCCGCGTCGGGAATGACGTCCGCGAGCGCGCCGCGTTCCGAGCAGACGACGCCGACCTCGCCGGTCACGTGGTGTTCGACTTCGACGCGTTCGACTGGACGGAGGAGGACGAGCCCTTGTTCTCGCACCCGCGCGACCCGTTCTCCCGCGTCGACGCACGGCGCAGCAGCCGGCATGTGCGCATCGAGCGGGACGGCGTGCTACTGGCTGAGTCCCACACTCCGACACTGGTGTTCGAGACGAAGCTGTACCCACGGTTCTACCTGCCGCGCGAGGACGTCAAGGCGGAGATTCTGCCCAGCGACATGGTGACCGCCTGCCCGTACAAGGGCCGTGCCTCGTATCTGTCGTTCGCGGTGGGGGAGAATCTGGCCTGGACCTACCCGGAACCCCTGCCTGACGCGTCGCCGCTCGCCGGTCTGGTCGCGTTCTTCGACGAGGTTGTCGACGTGACCGTCGACGGCGTACCTCGCAAGCGGCCCGAGTCGCCGCTCGCCAAGGTCATGAAGGACGAGTTCGGCGTCACCTGATGCGTGGGCGGTTGGTCGGTCACCGGCTCGGAGCGGTCAAGGATCTTGGGCGCTCCGCGCGGTCACCCCAGCCGCGGGGTGGAATACGTCTCGACGTAGTGTCCGTCACGAGTTTCGACACCGGTGAATCCATCAATGGGCGCGGTGAAGTGATAGAAGCGCAGAACCGTACCATCCGGATCGGGTATGTCCAGGCGAGGGCCGGCAGGCGTTTCCTCGATACCAGCGTGCGGAATGTCGAGACGTTCACACCGGGCAATCAGATCGTCCAGAACCGCACGCGAGGCGGGCTGAAAGGCGACCACGTCGAAACCGCGAAGATCTGGCTGGCCGGCGCAGGCCCGACGATCCCGCAAAGCGATGTTGAAACGGCCCTCGGGGTCGATCAGCCCGGCGCCGCGGAGCTCGCCGTCCTCGACGAATTCGACCCACAGCCGCAGGTCGAGCAGATTCTGGTACCAGGTGACGCTGTGGGCCAGGTCGGTGACCGGCAGTTTGATCTGAGCGATGCGGCCGAGTCCTGAAATGCCGATGGCTGCGGAAGTCATGCGTCCCCCTTTGTCAACGCCCGCGCGTCGGCGGCGGGTTCGATGGACCGACGCTAATTGAGCTTGAGAGGACGACACATAAGGAGGCGTCCGCCAAACCCCATCGTTCGTCTGCCATCCTGCGGCGTGCCGGCCGCGCGCAGCATCGACGCATCAATGGCGAGCTCGGCGTAGAAGCCGGATGAGTGTGGCGAGACCAGAGACCGGAATCCGTGGCGCTTGGAATCGCCGGATGCGACGGGGGATGCTGAACTGGGCCCAAACATGTTTCGTTCCGTCGGTGCGGTACCAGCCGATGTCGTCCGCCAGTTCCTGAGTGATGGCCAGTCCGCGTCCGCCCGCTTCGAGGGGTTGGTTCCCGGCCATGTGCGGAGGGACGGTGGGCAGGTGATCGGCGACGTCGAGGACGAACGTCTTCTTGGTGCGGCTCAGCCGTACCAAGGCTCCGGATCGCGCGTGGTTGAGGGCGTTCGTCGCAAGTTCCGTTGCGACGATCGCCATTCGTTCCGCCATGTCGTCCAGTTCCTTGCCGGCGATCAATGCCTGCGTGTCGAGCGTCTGTCGCAGGCCTGACCGCAACGGCTGCAGATCTGTGTAGTCGGCCACGCTCCACTCCTGCACCGCTGTCGCGGCGGGAGACGGAGCCGACCGAAGTCCGACCATTTCGGTGCAGTACCCTCGTCCAGGCGCCTCAAGCCCGATCATGCCTCCGGGTCCAGCGAGGCAGTGACCATGATCGATATGCGTGGCGCTGCGTCCGCCCATCGACACGGCTAGCGTGCAGGTATGGACGCCCTGCGAGTTCTCTTCATCGGTGGCAGCGGGATCATCAGTTCTGCCTGTTCGAGCCTCGCCGTAGAGCGTGGCATCGATCTGTACGTCCTCAATCGGGGTC
>NZ_JBFAZH010000461.1:0-5720 GCF_040681735.1 Actinoplanes sp. NPDC051633
CGGCCGCACGGTCGCCACGGTGAAGAAGGCGCACCTGACCCCGCTGCGCGACCGCTGGGTGGTGCACATGGAGCACGATCCGGAGATGGACGTGACCGGCAACATTACCGATCACGAGTACACCATCGCGCGGGGCGGCCGCGAGGTGGCGGTGGTGACGAAGCGCTGGTTGCGTATGCGGGACACGTACACGGTCGACGTCGCGGGCGGCGAGGATCCGGCGCTGGTGCTGGCGGTGGTCGCGGTGGTCGACCACATGGCCCACGACAAGTAGGGCGTCATTCATCCCGCCGGAATGATCCCGCCGTCAGGCGGTGCCACGAAGCTGAAGGACCGTACGAATCGCGTGGAGGTTGCTTGTGAACGGCTGGTTGCTGTGGGGACTTGTCCTGCCCGTTCTGCTGGTCGTCGCGGGAGTGATCACTCTGCGACGCCGGAAGCGCGGCGGCTGAGCGCAGGAAGGCTCTCCGGGAGCATCGCGGCTGCGCGTCGCGCCGCCTTCATCGCCGCCGCCGGCGGGCCGTTCGATTCATTCCTGGCGGGTGACGCGGCGTCGACGCAGGTGGCGTCAACTTCGGGGTGAGGGGTTCAGCCAGAGCATCAGATCCGGTGACCGACACCGTAGCCGAGAGCAATCGCGAACATGCCGACGCCCACGACGCGACTGTTCATCGGGCGTGAGGTCTCTGCGGCGGTGACCGCTGCGGATCCGGATATCGATCCCTCAACCGTGCGTGCTTGTGACGATGGCGGGCGGGTCCGGCGTGTCCGATCGAATCGTCGCGAGACGACCGGTGGCGCGCAGCTGAACTCGGCGTGGTGCCGGTCTGTAGGAGGCTCCGGGCGGGGTGACGCCGATCGGCCAAGGCGGAAGCCGAGCGCTGGTGGCCGGTCGACGCGGGTAGGCGGTACGACGCCCGCGGTCGGGAAGAGCTGGTAGAGCCTGTTGGTGAGGGAGATGGAGAGGCCATGAGCAAGCCGTTCAAGGGCACGATCAACGTCGACGTCCGGGATTCGGTACCCGATTGGGAGCCGTTCGAGCCGCCGAAGGCCCCGGACGGCGCGCCGAGCGTGGTCTACATCGTGCTCGATGACGTGGGATTCTCGGCGCTCTCCAGCTACGGCGGGCCGATCGACACACCGAACATCGACCGAATCGCGGCGGACGGTGTCCGCTACACCCAGTGGCATACGACTGCCCTGTGCTCGCCGACCCGTTCCTGCCTGTTGACCGGGCGCAACCACACTCGCAACTCGATGGCGTGCATCACCGAGGCCGCGTCCGGCTTCCCGAACGCGAGCGGGACGATCCCGCCGGAGAACGGCATGCTTCCCGAGATCCTGGGCGAGCAGGGCTGGAACACCTACATGGTGGGCAAGTGGCACCTGTGCCCGACCGTGGAGATGAACCTGGCGGCGACGCGGCGGAACTGGCCATCCGGTCGCGGCTTCGAGCGCTGGTACGGCTTCCTGGGCGCCGAGACGAACCAGTGGTATCCGGACCTGGTCTACGACAACCATCCGGTGGAGCAGCCGAGGTCGCCGGAGGAGGGCTATCACTTCACCGAGGACATCACCGACAAGGCGCTGGAGTTCATCAAGGACGCGAAGACCATCGCCCCGGAAAAGCCGTTCTTCCTGTACTACGCGCCTGGTGCCGCACACGCGCCGCACCAGGTCGGCAAGGAATGGGCCGACAGGTTCAAGGGCAAGTTCGACATGGGCTACGAGGCGATGCGCGAGCAGACCCTGGCCCGGCAGAAACAGCTGGGTATCGTCCCGGCCGACACCGAAATCCCGCCGATCAACCCGATCGGCACGTCCGAGAGCCGCACCGGACCCGACGGTCAGCCTTTCCCGCCGCTGGAGTACACCAAGCCGTGGGACTCGCTGAGCGACGGGGAGAAGCGACTGTTCGCGCGGATGGCCGAGGTGTACGCCGGGTTCCTGGCGCACGCCGACCACCACATCGGCCGGCTGCTGGACTATCTGGAGGAGTCCGGGCAGCGGGAGAACACCATGGTCATCGTGGTGTCGGACAACGGTGCCAGCGGCGAAGGCGGCCCGAACGGGTCGGTCAACGAGAACAAGTTCTTCAACGGCTTCCCCGACGACCTCGAAGCGAACCTGGCGATGCTCGACGAGCTGGGCGGTCCCAAGACCTACAACCACTACCCCAACGGCTGGGCGATGGCGTTCAACACGCCGTTCAAGATGTGGAAGCGGTACGAGTTCAACGGCGGCACCTCCGACCCGTGCATCATCTCCTGGCCCGGCGCCGCAGGTGGCAAGGGCGAACTGCGCCACCAGTACCACCACGCCATCGACATCATGCCGACGATCCTGGACGCGCTCGGCGTCGAGCCACCCGAGGTGATCAAGGGTCACACACAGAGCCGGATCGACGGCGTCAGCATGCGCTACAGCATCGATGACCCGTCCGCCCCCTCGGCACGCAAGACACAGTTCTATTCCATGCTCGGCTCCCGCGGGATCTGGCACGACGGGTGGAAGGCCATCACCACCCACCCCACGATCAGTGGTTGGAGCAACTTCAACGACGACACCTGGGAGCTGTACCACGTCGACACCGACCGCTCCGAATCGCACGATCTGGCGGCCGAGCAGCCCGGCAAACTACGCGAGCTGGTGAACCTGTGGTACGCCCAGGCCGGCGACAACGGCGCGTTCCCGCTCGACGACCGCGACGCGCTGGAGATCATCCTCACACCGCGGCCACAGTTGACCCCCTCACGCGAGCGCTACACCTACTTCCCCGACACCGCCGAGGTGCCCGAGGCGCAGGCGGTCAACATCCGCAACCGCTCGTTCAGCATCGGCGCGCTGGTCGACATCCCCGGCAAGGACGCGTCCGGCGTGCTGTTCGCCCAGGGCGCCTACTTCGGCGGCCATGCCCTCTACGTCAAAGACAACCGGTTGCACTACGTCAACAACTTCATCGGCCTGCTGGAGCAGAAGGTCGACGCGACCGAAGACCTGCCCACGGGCGAGAACCTCCTCCTATCGGCGTCATTCGACAAGGACGGCGAAGACCCGCCCAACGTCGCGACCGGAATCCTGTTCCTGTACCACGGGGACCGGAAGGTCGGCGAGGCCCGGATCAAGACGCAGCCCGGCATGTTCTCACTCGCCGGGGAGGGCCTGTGCGTCGGCCGCGACAGCGGCGCACCCGTGACCAGCGACTACGAAGGCAATCACGGCGCCCGGTTCACCGGCGGCACGATCAAGCGCGTCGCCGTCGACGTCAGCGGCGATCCGTACGTTGACCTGGAACGCGAGGCGCAAGCGATGCTTGCCCGAGAGTAGGGACGGCTTCCTGCGCTTCGCCATCCCGTCCGCCGCCGACCTCACACCCGGTGCGCCTCGCCCAGGTCGTCGACGGTCGGGATGGCCCGCGATCTCTGAAGGCCGGGTGCAATCGCCGAAGGCACTCGCCAAATCACGATCGAGCAGCGAGCGGCGGCGCCCCTTCCAACGCGCGCTGGTCCTCCATGAAGCATCGGACGCCGGTCACCCCGGCCGGATGAAGCGCGGCTCCACCACGACGTGGCAGGGTCGGCTGGTCCGAACGACGGACGGAGTTGGTGGCCTGCCTGCACCCCGGACCGCCGGCGAGGTTGCCGGTGCGGACGGCACGCTCGCCGATTGCCGGCTCGGACGGTGACAGGATCGGACGGAGGCGGCCGGATGGTGGCACGGAAGATCACGCATCTCAGCGCGGAGGAACGCGTGGCCAGGGGCGCGGAAGCGAACGTGCGGACGCCCCTGGCGAGCCACACCAAGTGGCGACCGGCGATCGACCGCCCGGATCCGGTCGCCCTGCTGGAGGAGCAGAATCGCACGCGAGAGCCCGATCTCGTGCCGGTGCGGCACGGCCGAATGATGGTTTCGCCGTTCACCTTCTACCGCGGCGCGGCGAAGATCATGGCTGCGGATCTGAAGGATACGCCGGTGGCCGGCCTGGACGCCCAGCTGTGCGGCGACGCTCACCTCTCGAACTTCGGCGTGTTCGCGTCACCGGAGCGCAGGCTGTTGTTCGATCTGAACGACTTCGACGAGACGTTACCGGGGCCGTTCGAGTACGACGTGAAACGCATGGCGGCGAGTTTCATGATTGCGAGCCGCTTCAACGGTTTCTCGGCCGCGGACGCGAATGCTTCGACGTTGGCCGCGGTGGCCGCCTACCGGAAGGCCATGACGGCATTCGCGGCGATGCGCACGATGGACCTCTGGTATGCGCACCTGGATGAAGACGAGATCATGACGGCGTTGCGGACGACGGTTGCCGAGGCGAAGCAGGCGGCGAAGGCGTCTGGGAAGGGTGCGAAGAAGCGGGAGAAGCTGACCCAGAAGGCGGCCAAACGGGCGGAGCAGACTCGTCTGAAGGCTCGTACCCGGGACAGCATGCAGGCGCTGTCCAAGCTCGGCGAGTTTGTCGACGGGGCGTACCGGATCGTCAGCCAGCCGCCGATCGTCGTGCCGCTGCGCGACCTGGCTGCCACGTACGGCCTGTCGCCGGACGAGATCGACCCGGCGCTCCGCAAGCAATTCCGCGCCTATCGGGCCACCTTGCAGGACGACCGGCGCCACCTGCTCGAGCGCTTCGAGATTGTGGACGTGGCCCGCAAGGTGGTCGGTGTGGGAAGTGTGGGGACCCGCGCGTTCATCGTCCTGCTGCAAGGACGGGACCAACACGACCCGCTCTTCCTGCAGATCAAGGAGGCTACGGCGTCCGTTCTGGAGGCGTACCTGCCCAAGAGCCGGTATCGGCAGCACGGCGAGCGGGTGGTGCAGGGGCAGCGGCTGATGCAGGCGGCCAGCGACCTGTACCTGGGTTGGACCAAAGGCGTGGACGTGCAACGGAACTTCTACTGGCGGCAGCTCCGCGACATGAAGGGCTCGGCGCTGGTCGAGGCGATGAGCCCGGTCGGGCTCGCGTTCTATGCCGACATGTGCGGGTGGACGCTGGCCCGGGCGCACGCACGGTCGGGAGATCCGGTCGCGATGGCCGCGTACCTCGGAGACAGCGACGCATTCGACACATCCATCACCGACTTCGCGGAGCGCTACGCCGACCAGAACGACGAGGACTACGAGCGGTTCACTGAGGCGATCAGGTCCGGACGGCTCGAAGCACACGAGGGTGTCTGAGCACGACCGAGGCCCGTCGCGGCGGCCGGGCCAGTGACAAGTGGGATAGAGATGACTCGGCGGATGGTCGGCGCACGGGCGGTGTGGCTCGTCGCGGTGGCCGCGACGATGCTGGCCGGACAGGCATGTGCCGGCGAAGGCTCCGGCGGTACCGGATCGGAGACCGTTGCCACCAGCTCCCCCGCGGTCGACACCAGCACGTTGGCCGGCGATGCGCGGGCCGCCATCGAAGAATCCGAGCGGTACTGGAACGAGCAGCTGAGCAAGCGTGGCATCACGTTCAAACCGGTCCGCCAGATCATCCCGTACACCACGGCCGGCGAGGTCACCTGCGGCAGCGAGCCGATGGAGTCCAACAATGCCGCGTACTGCTTGGCCGGCGACTTCATCGCCTTCGACACGGCGTGGGCCCAGCAGGGATATGACAAGATCGGTGATGCCTTTCTCTACTACCTGCTCGGCCACGAGTACGCGCACGCGATCCAGGTCCGATTGGGCGGGCAGTATCAGTACACAATCGAGCAAGAACTGCAGGCCGACTGCATGGC
>NZ_JBFAZH010000462.1:0-5711 GCF_040681735.1 Actinoplanes sp. NPDC051633
ACGCACATGCCGGCCGGCGCGCTCGCCGTCTCCGACCCGACCACCTTGACGTTCAGGTCGGCGGTGTACGCGAACCGCTGGTCGCTGCTGCCACCGGCCTTGCACAGCTGCACCTTCACGACCGCGCCGGCGTCCGGGAACTCGTTGTCCCCGGAGTCCATGCAGAGCGGGGCAACGGTCGGCGAGGCCAGCTGGACGGACCCGCCGCTGATGTTCTCGTTGCTGGTCTTGAATGTGTACGTGGCCTCGATCGTGCGGGTGCCGGGGGTGCCCTCGGCCGGGGTGCCGGTGCCCGCGCCGTCGTCCGGGCCGCCGGTCGACGTCAGGCGCGCCGTCACCGGCACGTCGGTCGGCGGGCAGTCCTGCCGGGTGGGCGCGCCCTCGTCGGAGAGGCGGAAGTAGTCGATGACGACCCGGTATTTGGAGCCGATGACCGACGAGCCGGTCAGCACGCACGGCGGCAGGGCCTCCAGGTTGCCCGAGCCACCGGTGCCGGCGGCGCGCAGCTGCCCGAGGGCGACGTCGATGCCGGCCTGCGCGGCCTGCAACGCGTCGGTCCGCGCCGCGATGGTCCGGGTGCTGGTGATCTGATTGACCACGATCGGCACGAGGGCGGCGCTCAGGGACATGCCGACCAGCGTGACGAGCAGCGCCATCGGCATCGAGCCCCGATCGGATGGTCCGGCCGCCGTCCGGCCGCGCCGGAATCTGATGCCGATCATGACGGCCTCCCATTGCTGCAGTCGTTCGTGGCCGGCGTGTTGCGCGAGGAGTTCAGTGCGGTGAACGTCGAGTCGACCTCGGCGACGCTGTCGCCGACCTGGGCCGACACCCGCACCCGCAGCCGCTGGAAGTCGGGGGTGAAGCCGCTGGTGCCCGGGCTGGTCGGGGTCTGCCGCTCGAACGGCCCGGTGCTGTCGGGCGTGACCAGGTTGGAGGCGACGGTGCGGCCCGGGGTGCCGGGCGCCGGCGGCGTGGCCCGGGGCCAGGTGAGCCACTGCAGCACGCCGTTGGCGTCGTTGGGGCTGTCCTGGTCGGGGTTCGAGGCGGTCTCGAGCCGCAGCTGCCCGCACTGACTGCCGTCGAATCCGGCGTACTCCACGTACCAGGCGGTGCCCACCTGGCCGGGCTGGGCGATCCAGGACGCGTAGCGCAACTCCCGATCGAAACGCTGGAAGGCGAGCTGCAGCTGGGTCTGGGTGATCGAGATGGACTCGGACTTCGC
Organism: Actinoplanes sp. NPDC051633; assembly: GCF_040681735.1. Lineage (NCBI taxonomy): Bacteria > Bacillati > Actinomycetota > Actinomycetes > Micromonosporales > Micromonosporaceae > Actinoplanes > Actinoplanes sp. NPDC051633. The sequence continues at coordinate 1,226 of NZ_JBFAZH010000462.1, forward strand.
GCTGGTGCGATAGACCTGCAGGATCGCGGAGGTGAAGACGACCATCACGACGCTCATCACGCTCAGCGTCACCACGACCTCGGCCAGCGAGAAGCCGGCGTCGTCACGGTCGCGGGCGGCCGGTGCCCGGTGTTGCTTCATGCGGTCACCGTCCAGTTCAGCATGAGGGTCGCAACGTTCGACGCCGAGTCCCGAACCGTGAGCGTGGTGATGTATTTGCCGGCCGTGGTCGGCTTCCCGGTCACCTGACCGGAGCTGCTGATCACCAGGCCGGGTGGCAGGTTGGTCGCGGACCAGGTGTAGCCGGAAGACGTCCCGTTCGACGCGGTGGCGGTCAGCGACACGGTGGCGTTCACCGCGGTGGTCCGGTCCGGGTTGGCCGGGCTCGGTGCGGTGACCCGCAGGTCCGTGCCGACCGCGGCGATGTTGACCGGTACGACGATCGACGCGGTGCCGCCGAGGTTGTCCGTCACCGTGACGGACACCAGGAAGCGGGTGCCGCCGGTGATGGTTCCCGTTACTGTGCCGGTGCCGGTGTCGATTGCCAAGCCGGGAGGCAGGCCTGTGGCACTCCAGATATACGGCTCCTGCCCACCTTTGACGGCTTGGCCGAGGGTGTAGTTGACGATGTTGCCGCGGGTCGCGTTCTGTGTGCCGGGGCTGATCAGCGCCACCGGTGTGAACACTCGCCAAGTGAAGGTCGTGGACACCGTCTTCTTGCCGGTGCTGTCGACGGCGGTGACCGTGGCGTTCTGCGGCGTCGGCTGCAGCACCGTCGCAGTTCCGGTGATGACCCCGGTGGTCGGATCGATCACCAGACCGAGTGGCAGGCCGGTGGCCGTCCATGTGGCCGGGCGCAACCCGCCGGTCAGGGTGACCGGCAGCGAGGTGAGCGTGAGGGTACGGAAGACCTGCGGGCCGGGTGACGTGAGCACCGGCAGGTCGGCCACGACCCAGGTGAACGTGGCGTCGTCGCTCTTCAGCTCCCGGTCCTGCACGTGCGCCGTGACTGTGTAGGTCCCGGCCGTCGTCGGCTTGCCGGTGATCACGCCGGCGCTGGTGGCCGTGAGGCCCGGTGGCAGCCCGGTCAGCGCCCAGGTGCGCGGCAGGGTGCCACCGGCCGCGACGACCTGGAAGTTCACCGATTCGTCCACGTACCCGGCCTGCTTGCCCGGGCTGACGATGGTCGGCGGCGGGCGCTTCAGGTCGAAGACCGGGTCGGCGTTCGTGCTGACCAGCGTCGACGCGACGTAGACGCACCGGTCGCCGGGGCAGACGTTCTGCTCCCAGGTCACGGCCACCACGACCCGGAAGTACGGCACAGCGACCAGACCGAGCAACGGCTTGGTTTCCAGGCAGTCGGTCAGGCCGGCGCTCAGCAGCGCCGAGTTCGCCTTCGACTGCCAGCAGCTCTTGACGTACCAGTTCTGCTCGTACGTCACCCCGCCGACGGTGACCGGGACAGGCGCTGTCGGCAGGGCTGCGGTGGCGCCGGACAGCAGTTCGGTGACCGACGTCAGGGTGGCGTCGGCGTCGGCGATCGTCAGGCCGGAGACGATCGACTTCACCTGGTCCGGCGCCCCGGCGAGCTGGTTCTGCACCGCGGTGAGGCCGCGGCCGGCCAGCAACGACGTCGGGGACAACGCGCGGGCCCGCTCGAGCGCGTTGTTGGCCACCTCGACCGCCACCTGGCGGGTGCGCTGCTGTGCGACCACGGCCACGGACTTCACCAGGAACGGGGCCGCTCCGGCCATCACGGTGCCGATCACCGCGAGCGCGACCAGCACCTCGAGCAGCGAGAAGCCGTCGTCACCAGCGGCACGCCGGAGCTTGCGGCGAGGTGCCGGTCTGGTCGGCACGGAGGCTCGATCGGTAGGCATACCGTTCCATCCTTGAAGTCGCATCTCCTGCTCGCGGAGACGTCGCCGGTCCATCGGCAGCGTCGCTCCCGGCTTGAGAACTATGCGGACGGGTCGACGTCGATCAGGGTGTGCCGTTCGACGCCCGCCTCGTCGAGGATCCGCTCGACGGACGCGATGGAGAGCCGGTCGAGAACCTCGTCGCCGTGCACGACGCGGTACCAACGGGTGCCACGGTCGCGGACGATCTCCACCCGCCAGTGCCCGTCCGGTGTCTGCATCGCGCTCTCGACCTCCGCCACCGCGGTCAGTCCGTGGTGATCGACGGCGCGTTCGCGCCGACCGGCGGCGCCACGAACGCCTTGACGGTGAGGTTGAGGGTCACCTTGGCGGGGTCATTGTTCTCAGTGGACAGATTCGCCACCTCGACCAGGACCGCGCGCTTCTGGTCCGCGCTCTGCAACTGCCTCAGGAAGCCGCCCAGGCGCGCCTCGGTGCCCACCGCGGTGAGCTGGATCGGCAATGCCCAGACGCCGGCGGCGGTCTCCTCCTCGGCCGGGTCGCCCACGACGACGCCGCTGACGTCGACGCCGACCTTGGTGCCGGTCGCCTGCAGCTGGCGCAGGAAGGCCGGCACGCCGGAATCCGAGGGCAGTGCCGCCTTCCGGGCGTTCAGCTCTCTGGTCAGCTCGGGCAGCTTCGCCTTCTCGGCCGTCAGCTTGACGATCCGGTTGCGGAGCTGGTCGGCCGTGGCCTGTGCGTCCTCGGTCTGTACCTGGAGCTCGGCGGCCTCGGTGCGCTGCGGGCTGACGGCCAGGAACCAGGTGGCGATGGCCAGCAGGGCGATGGCCGCCGCCCCGACGATCCACCAGAGCCGGTCGCTGAAACGGGCACCCATCACTTGCCTCCCGAGGACTTGCACGCGGTGGTGAACCGGCCGCAGAGCGCAGCGTTGGTGATCTCGGCCTTGAGGCTGAACGTCACTCCGGCGCCCGTGTCCTCCGTGGCGACGCTGGTGACGTAGGGGTTGGCCAGGACGGTCTGCTTGCCGAGGGCGTCGACGTACGCCGCGACGGCCCTCTTGTCGGGAGCCGCACCGGACACCACGAGGGTGCCGACCGAGGTCGTCGTGGTGGCACCGGGCAGCACCTTGGCCGCGGAGTCGGCGCCGTCCTGGTGCAGCGACCCGCTGACCCCGTCGATCGTGACGCCGGACGGGGTGCCGGCGCTGCGCAGGGTGTTCAGCATCGCGGCCCAGTCGAGGTCGTTGGCCATCACGGTGGTGAGCTGCTCGGTGAGCAGGGCGGTGTCGGACTGCACCTGAACGGTCTCGGAGAACCCGCGCTGACTGCGCTGCAGGTCGGTGACGAGGCCGCTCGCCGCGGTGAGGTCCTGCTCTGCCTGGCTCTTCTCGTGGTTGGCGTAGGCGACCCAGGCGGCGCACAGGCAAGCGACGACGGCCACCGCGACGATCACCCAGGCGCGGGACCGCTTGGCCTGCCGTGCCTTGAGGATCTCCTCGGGCAACAGCCTCGCCGAGATCGTCAGGATCCGCGTGCTCTGCAGCGGGGTGCTGGCCGGATCCACGGGAATCAACGTGGTGGACATCAGGCTGCCCCTCCCAGGGTGAGGCCGATCGACACCGCTGCCGACGGCGCGAAACTGTCGAAGCCGCGCTGGCGGGCCTTTCGCGTGTCGCGCAGCCGGCTGGTGGTGTCGGCGTACATGACGGTGACGTCGAGCTGTTTCTGGATGTGCTCGGCCAGGCCGGGCATCAGGGCGCCGCCGCCGCAGAGCGAGACCCGGACGACCTGCTTCTGCCGTTCGCCGGAGGCGAGGTAGGTGAACGAGCTGCGCAACTCGTTGACCACCGGGCGGATCGCGTCGGCGGCCGCCGAGACGGTGTCCGGCCGGCCGTCGCCGTGCAACCCGAAGCGGCACTTCAGCGCTTCGGCCTCGGCCGGGTCGATGCCGAGCCGCGTCGCCATGGCCTGGGTGATCTCGGTGCCGCCGCGCGGCACCGTCCGCACGATCAGCGGCTCGCCGTCGGCGTGCACGATCACGCTGGTGACATCGGAGCCGATGTCCACGATGGCCTCGACCTGGGCGTCCAGCCGGGATGCGGCACGCAGGACGGCGAACGACGCGAGGTCCACGCCGTCGACGTGCAGACCGGCCTTCTCCACCGCGTCCACGGTGGTGCGTACCGCGTCCTTGGGCATGGCGATCAGCAGGCCGCGCACGGTCGGGTTGTCGCCCGGCTCCTCGAGCGGGTGGAAGTCCAGAACGGAGCGTTCGACGGCCAGCGGGAGCATGTCGCGCACCTGGAACGGCAACGACTTGCGCATCTCCTTGGCCGGCAGGTTGGACACCGACATCTCACGGACGACCAGCTGGGGGTTCGTCACGCCGAGCATCACGTGCTTGGTGTCGAACTTGCAGGCGGCCCAGAGCTGCTTGAGCGCCGACGTGACGGCGACCGGGTCCTGGACGATGCCGCCCTGCACGGTTCCGGCCGGCAGCGGCACCTGGCCGAAGTTGCTCAGCGAGTACTCGTCCTTGCCGCGGCGGGCTTCCACCGCGCGGATGGACGACGAGCCGATGTCCAGCCCGATCGGATTGACGCT
>NZ_JBFAZH010000463.1:0-5689 GCF_040681735.1 Actinoplanes sp. NPDC051633
CCCGCGGGTACTCGTCGTTGGTCAGCACCGCCGCCGGCCCGATGAAGACGCCGTCGCCGAGACGGGCGGGCTCGTACACCAGGGCGTGATTCTGCAGTTTGCAGTTATCGCCCAGAACCACCTCAGGCCCCACATACGCACCGCGCCCGATGGTGCAGTTGCGGCCGAGGGCGGCGCCCTCGCGGATCTGGGCGAGATGCCAGATCCGGGTGCCGAGACCGATCTCGGCGGACGCGTCGACATCGGCGGTCGGCGCGACGGTCACGCCGTCCCGTGAAGATGAAGTCATTGGCGAAACGGTAGTGCCGCATCGACTCGGCCGATATCGGCTTCCCGGGTGGCCGACAGTTGGACCCCCGATACCCGAACATCGCTCGCGACGACCGAACGTATCGACTTGCCCTCCCGGCTCCGACGCTTTTCCGTCTGCACTCTTCCGGCGGGAATGACCCCATGGATAGCTTCCCGTCGACGGGTGCGCCTGCGCCTGCCCGAACACCGACGAAGCCGCGGCTTCATGAACGAAACGGAAGTCTGTGACACAAACGCCGATCGGAGTCGCCGTAGTCGGTGCCGGCTACTGGGGCCCGAACCTCGTCCGCAACTTCCAGGCCACGTCGTCCTTCCGGCTGCGCTGGCTCTGCGACCTCGATGTCGAGCGGGCCCAGAAGGTTCTCGGTCCGTATTCGACCGTGCAGGTCTCGGCGGACCTCGACGCGGTCCTCGCCGACCCCGAGGTCCAGGCCGTCGCCATCGCCACCCCGGCCGGCACGCACCTGCCGATCGCGATGAAGGCGCTCCGGGCCGGCAAGCACGTGCTCGTCGAGAAGCCGCTCGCCGCCACCTTCGACGAGGGCCTGCAGCTGGTCGAGGAGGCGGACCGCCGCGGTCTGACGCTGATGTGCGACCACACGTACTGCTACACCCCGGCCGTGCTGCGCATCCGGGAGCTGCTGCACGCCGGTGAGCTGGGCGAGCTGCACTTCCTCGACTCCGTACGCATCAACCTCGGCCTGGTGCAGCGCGACATCGACGTGGTCTGGGACCTCGCGCCGCACGACCTGTCGATCCTCGACTTCGTGCTCCCCGAGGGGGTGCACCCGATCTCGGTGGCCGCGCACGGCGCCGACGGCATCGGCGCCGGCCGGGCCTGCGTCGCGTATCTGACGCTGGAGCTCAACACCGGCGCGATCGCGCACATTCACGTCAACTGGCTGTCGCCGGTGAAGATCCGCACGGCCATCTTCGGCGGGTCGAAGAAGACGCTGGTGTGGGACGACCTCAACCCGAGCCAGCGCGTCTCGATCTACAACCGTGGCGTCGACGTGGCCACGTCCGACGAGATCGGCGACGAGCAGCGTCGCGACATGCTCATCTCCTACCGGTCCGGCGACATGGTCGCCCCGGCGCTCAACGAGCGCGAGGCGCTGCGGACGATGGTCGAGGAGTACGCGCGGGCCATCACCACCGGCGAACCCGCGCTGACCGACGGCCGCGCCGGCCTGCGCGTCCTGGAGATCCTGCAGGCCGCCTCCCGCAGCCTCGCCGAGGGCGGCACCACCATCAAGCTCGACGAAGGGCACATGGCGTGACGGGCATCGAGATTCAGGGCAGTCGTTCACTGGTCACCGGCGGGGCGGGCACGATCGGCTCGCACGTCGTCGACGAGCTGGTCCGCGGCGGCGCCGACGAGGTCGTCGTCCTCGACAACTTCGTGCGCGGCCGCAAGGAGAACCTGGCCTGGGCGCTGGCGAACGGCAAGGTGCGCCTGGTCGAGGGCGACATCCGCGACCAGAAGCTGGTCCGTGAGCTGACCGCCGGCCAGGACCTGGTGTTCCACCTGGCCGCGATCCGCATCACCCAGTGCGCGGAGGAGCCGCGGCTGGCCAACGAGGTGCTCGTCGACGGCACGTTCAACGTCGTCGAGGCCGCGGCCGCCGAGGGCGTCAAGAAGGTCATCGCGTCGTCGTCCGCCTCGGTGTACGGCCTGGCCGAGGAGTTCCCGACCACCGAGCGGCACCACTCGTACAACAACGACACGTTCTACGGCGCAGCCAAGGCCTTCAACGAGGCCACGCTGCGCAGCTTCCACAGCATGTCCGGTTTGGACTATGTGGCCCTGCGCTACTTCAACGTGTACGGCCCGCGGATGGACATCTACGGCCTCTACACCGAGGTGCTGATCCGCTGGATGGAGCGCATCGAGTCAGGCACGCCGCCGCTGATCCTGGGCGACGGCCTGCAGACGATGGACTTCATCCACGTCGCCGACATCGCCCGCGCCAACATCCTCGCCGCGCGCGCCGACGTCACCGACGACGTGTTCAACATCGCGAGCGGCGTCGAGACCAGCCTCAAGGAGCTGGCCCAGGCGCTCAGCGACGCGATGAAGTCCGACCTCGCCCCGGAGCACGGCCCGGCCCGCGCGGTCAACGGCGTCACCCGGCGGCTGGCCAGCACGAGCGCCGCCGCGGACAAGCTCGGCTTCCGGGCCGAGATCGGCCTGCGCGAGGGCCTTGAGGGCCTCGTCGAGTGGTGGCGAGGGTCGAAATGAAGAAGATCCCGGTCATGATTCCCCAGCTGGGCGAGGAGGAGGCCCTGGCCGCGGCCGAGGCCGTCCGCTCCGGCTGGGTCGCCCAGGGCCCGCGGGTCGCCCGCTTCGAGCAGGAGTTCGCCGCGACCGTGGGCGCCGGGTACGGCGTGGCCGTCAGCTCCTGCACCACGGGCCTGCACCTGGCCCTCGTGCTGCAGGACATCGGCCCGGGCGACGAGGTCATCGTGCCCTCGCTGTCCTTCATCGCCACCGCCAACGCGGTCCGCTACGTCGGTGCGACCCCGGTCTTCGCCGACGTCGACCTGGCCACCGGCAACCTGACGGTCGAGACGATCGACGCGGTCCGCACCGGCAACACCCGGGCGATCATCGCGGTGCACCAGGGCGGCGTCCCGTTCGACACGGCGGCGTTGCGCAAGGCCGCCGACGGCTGGGGTGTCGGCCTGGTGGAGGACGCCGCCTGTGCGGCCGGTTCCACGGCGTACGGGCAACCGGCCGGTGCCGGCGCCGCGATTGCCGCGTGGTCGTTCCACCCGCGCAAGCTCATCACCACGGGCGAGGGCGGAATGGTCACTGTGGACAACGCCGATGCAGCGACCCGGCTGCGGCGGCTCCGCGAGCACGGCATGAACGTCTCCGCGGCCGACCGGCACGCCAGTGCGCAACCGGTGCTCGAGGCCTATCTGGAGACCGCGTACAACTACCGGATGACCGACATCCAGGCGGCGGTCGGGCTCGTGCAGCTCGGCCGGCTGGCCGGTCTGGTCGAGCAGCGCCGCTCGCTGGCCGCCCGCTACCAGGAGCTGCTGGCCGGCATCGACGGCCTGGTGCCGGTCCGCGACCCGGCCTACGGGCAGACCAACTACCAGTCGTTCTGGGTGTTGCTCGACGGCTTCCCGGTGGGCCGCGACGAGGTGCTGTCCGAGCTGGCCGCGGTGGGAGTGTCGGCCCGGCGCGGGATCATGGCGGCGCACCTGGAGCCGGCCTACGCCGGCGTCTCGTTCCAGGATCTGACGGTCACCGAGCGGATCACCCGCGAGTCGCTGATCCTGCCGCTGCACCACGCGCTGACCGAGGAAGATCAGGACCACATCGTCGGCGTGCTGCGCGGTCTGGCGAGCCGGTGAGGGATTTGGTCATCGTCGGCGCGGGCGGCTTCGCCCGCGAGACGGCCGCGGCCGCGATCCACCCGTGGCGGGTGCTGGGTCTCCTCGACGACGACCCGGCCCTGCACGGCACCACGCGGTCCGGCCACAAGGTCCTCGGCCCGGTCGACATGGCTCGCGACCTGCCGAACGCCAAGATCGTGGTGTGCGTGGGGAATCCGCGCAACTATCTCGCGCGCAAGCACATCGTCGAGCGCCTCGGCCTGCCCGAGTCGCGGTACGCCACGGTCGTGCATCCGGCCGCGAGCGTCGGCGCCGGCAGTGTCGTCGGCCCGGGCACCGTGCTGCTGGCCGGCGCGGTGCTCACCGCTGACGTCACCGTCGGCTCGCACGTGGCGGTCATGCCGCAGGCGGTGCTCACCCATGACTGTGTGGTCGAGGACTACGTGACGATTGCGTCCGGCGTGCGGCTGGGTGGGGGCGCGGTCCTCGAGCAGGGCGCGTACGTGGGCGCCGGCGCCCTGATCCGCGAGGGCACCACCGTCGGCGCCTGGTCGCTGGTCGGCATGGGCTCGATCGTCCTGCGCGACGTCCCGTCCGACGAGATCTGGGCCGGCACCCCGGCCCGCAAGCTCCGCGACGCCGAACTCACGGCGTCCCTGAAAAGGTAAGGACCCACATGTCCCGCATCCCGCTCGTCGACCTGGCCGCCGCTCACGCGGAGGTGGCCGATGAGGTCGAGACCGGATTCAAGCGCATCCTCGCCGAGACGGCCTTCATCGGCGGCGCCGAGGTGGCCGCGTTCGAGCAGGAGTACGCCGCGTTCAACGGCCTCCCGCACTGCGTCGGCGTGGCCAACGGCACCGACGCTCTCGAGCTGGCCCTGCGCGCCGTCGGCGTCGGCCCGGGCAGCGAGGTGATCCTGCCGGCGAACACGTTCATCGCGACGGCCGAGGCGGTGGCCCGCGCCGGCGCCCGGGTGGTGCTGGTCGACTGCGACCCGCGTACCTATCTGATCGACGTCGAGGCCGCGCTCGCGGCCGTCACGCCGAGGACCCGCGCGATCGCGCCGGTGCACCTCTACGGCCAGCTCGCGCCGGTCGAGCAGCTGCGGGCGGGCCTCGCCGGGCGGGACGTCGCCATCGTCGAGGACGCCGCGCAGTCGCAGGGCGCGACCCGGCACGGCCGCACCGGTGGCACCGACGGCATCGCCGCGACCAGCTTCTACCCGGGCAAGAACCTCGGCGCCTACGGTGACGCGGGTGCGGTGGTCACCGCCTCCGAGGAGCTGGCGACCACGGTCCGCACGCTCGGCAGCCACGGCGGCCTGAAGAAGTACACGCACGACCTGGTCGGCGTGAACAGCCGCCTCGACGGCCTGCAGGCGGTCGTGCTGCGCGCCAAGCTGGCCCGGCTCGACGGCTGGAACGCCCGCCGCCGCGCCGCCGCCGCCCGATACCACGAGCTGCTCGCCGACCTCGACGTGGTGCTGCCCGAGACCCTCGAGGGCAACGAGCACGTGTGGCACATCTACTGCGTGCGCGTCCAGCGCCGCGACGAGGTGCTGGCGAAGCTCAACGAGGCCGGCATCGGCGCGGCGATCCACTACCCGATCCCGGTGCACCGGACCGGCGCGTTCGCGAGCCTGGGCGGTTCGTTCCCGAACGCCGAGGCGACCGCGCCGGAGATCCTGTCGCTGCCCATCTACCCGCAGATCACGCCGGACCAGCAGGCGCGGGTCGCCGAGGTGCTCGCCGGCGCGCTGGCGGCCTGACGGTCATGTACGTCTCGCTGCGGGACCGGCCCGGCGCCGACGAGAAACCGGCGTCCGGCGTCGTCAAGCGCGTCTCGTCGACCGTCGTCCTGCTCGGTGTCGTCAGCCTGCTGACGGACGTCTCCTCGGAGATGGTGTCGTCGGTCCTGCCGCTGTATCTCACCGTCGCGGTCGGGCTCAGCCCGGTCGCGTACGGCTTCCTGGACGGCATGTACCAGGGGGTCAGCGCGTTCGTGCGGATCGCCGGCGGCTACG
>NZ_JBFAZH010000464.1:0-5676 GCF_040681735.1 Actinoplanes sp. NPDC051633
CGTGCGGACCACCGGCGGCGCCTCCGGTTCGGCGAGCCGGCGCAGCAGGAGACTCGCGGCGTGCGCGCCGAGCTGAGCGGTCGGCTGGGCGACCACGGTGATCGGCGGCACGAGCACCGGCATCCAGTCGGCGTCGTCGATGCCGACCAGCGAGACGTCCTGCGGCAGGCGCAGGCCCAGCCGGCGGGCGGCGCGCACGGCGCCGAGCGTCATGCTGCTGTCGGTGGTCACCAGGGCGGTCGGCCGCCGGGGCCCGGACAGCAGCGCCAGGGTGCGCTGCTCGGCGGAGGTCACCCGGAAGTCGACGGCGTGCGCCACGGCGTCGTCGCCGTCGATCCCGGCCGCCCGCAGCGCCTGCCGGAAACCCAGGATGCGGCCCAGTCCCGGGTTCGCCCGCGGGCCGGTCGGATCGTCGCGCTCGGCGCTGGTCACCATGGCGATGCGGCGGTGGCCCGCGCTCAGCAGCGGCGCGGCGGCCATCCGGCCGGCCAGCACGTTGTCGATCACCACGCCGTCCACGGCGAGGCCGGCCAGCGTGCGGTCGAGCAGCACCAGCGGGGTGCCGCCGCTCTGCACCGCGCGCAGATGGTCGATATCGGTCGGCGACGCCGGCACCACCAGCATGCCGTCGACCCGGCGGCGCAGCAGCATCTCGACGGCGGCGCGCTCGGTGTCGGCGTCCTCATCGGTGTTGCTCAGCAGTACTTGGCTGCCGGCCTTGCCGGCGACGTCCGAGAACGCGCGCATGGCGCTGGCGAAGAACGGGCTTTCGATGTCGGCCACCACCGCGCCGAGCGTGTGCGTGCGGCCGGTGACGATGGATCGCGCCAGACCGTTGCGGCTGTAGCGCAGATTGCGCGCGACCTCGGCGACGCGGTCGGCGGTGTCGGAGCGGACCGAGCCGTAGCCACCCAGGGCGCGGGACGCGGTCGCCACCGACACTCCGGCGGCAGCGGCGACCTCGGCGAGGGTGCTGGGAGTGGCGCGGGGCCGCGCCGGGCGGGACATGCCAGGAAAGTAGCAGAGCCTCTTGACGCGACGGAAGATGAATGAGAACGTTCTCATCAATCGTCAGTGATAACGTTCTCAAGGAGCGTGCATGACCGTGTCCACTCTCCCCCTCAAGCCGATCGATGCCGACCTGTCGCAGAAGCTGCAGGACACCATCGACCAGCGCGCCGCGATCGTCGAGGTCGTCGCCGAGCTCGCCGAGAGGGGACTCAAGAACGTCTACTTCGTCGGTGCGGGCGGTTCGATCATCTGCAGCTACCCCGCGCACTACGTGCTGCAGGCGCGGTCCTCGGTGCCGGCCTTCCAGGTGCAGAGCGACGAGCTCAACTGCCAGGTGCCCCGTCTGATGGGCGAGGGCAGCCTGGTGGTGCTGGCGTCGTACACCGGAAAGACCAAGGAGACCGTCCAGGCGGCGAAGACCGCGAAGAGCACCGGCGCCACCGTGATCGCGGTGGCCAAGGAGGGCTCTCCGCTGGCCGAGGCCGTCGACGTCGCCTTCAAGGGCAAGAGCGACCTCTTCGAGCTGCTGGTCGCCTACGCCGTTCTCGAGGCGAGCGGTGAGCTGACCGACGCGGCCGGCCTCGACGCCGCCGTGGCGGCGCTGCCCAAGGCGCTCTACAGCGCGGTGGAGCAGAGCGAGCAGCGCCTGGCCGACATCGCCGAGGCCTACAAGGACGCGCCGTTCACCTACGTGCTGGGCTCCGGCCCGAGCTACAACTGGGCCTACGGCTTCGCCATGTGCTTCCTGCAGGAGATGCAGTGGAAGCAGGCCGCCGGCTTCAACAGCGGTGAGTTCTTCCAGGGCGCCTTCGAGCTGGTCGACCAGGACTCCGCGGTCCTGCTCTGGCTCGGCGAGGACGCCAGCCGGCCGATGGGCGAGCGCGCCCGCAGCTTCCTGGAGACCTACGCTCCCAAGCACCAGGTCGTCGACGTCAAGACGCTGGACCTCCCCGGCGTGCCGGAGAGCCTGCGGCCGGACATCTCCCCGCTGGTCATCGACGCCCTGGCGAACCGGCTCTCCCAGCACTACGAGTCGGTGCGCGGGCACGACCTGGAGACCCGCCGTTACATGTTCAAGGTCGAGTACTGAGCCGCGACATGGCCTCGATCGTGCCGGACCTGATCGTGTTCGACTGCGACGGCACCCTGGTCGACAGCGAGCGCATCGGCGTCCAGGTGGGCCGGCGCATGCTGGCCGACCTGGGCGTCGCGCTCAGCGAGCGGGAGTTCGTCGAGAAGTTCGTCGGCTGCTCCGCACAGCACTGGGTGGAGGAGATCGCCCGGACGCTGGGCGGGGCGCCGCCGGCGGACTGGTCGCGCCGGCACGACGAGCTGTTCGCCACCACGCTGACCGAGCAGCTCGAGCCGGTGGCCGGGGCGGTCGAGGTGCTGGACGCGCTCGACCGGCTGGGTGTGCCGTACCGGCTGGCGTCGAACAGCGGGCGTCCGCAGATCGTCCGGTCCCTGGAGCTGGTCGGCCTGGCCGACCGGTTCCGGGGCCGGGTGCACAGCTCGCACGAGGTGGCCCGGGGCAAGCCGGCGCCGGACGTCTACCTGGCGGCGGCCGCGGCCGAGCGGGTCGAGCCGGAGCACTGCTGGGTGGTGGAGGACAGCCCGTTCGGGGTGGCGGCCGGTCTCGCGGCCGGCATGCGGACGTTCGCCTTCACCGGCGGGCTGCATCCGCCGGCGCGACTGCACCGGACCGGCGCCCACGTTCTGCAGGACCTGCGGGATCTGCTGCCGATGCTCGCGAACGGCAACGGGTCCGAACCCTTGACACACCCTCGCAAGACATGTGTACCGTCCGACCTCAGCCAGTGTTGAGAACCTTCTCACACGCGGTTACCGACTCGAGGAGCGTCGCGTGACCCCCTCCGTGCAACTCCTGGCCGTCGGCGACAACGTCGTCGACTGTTACCCCGACCTGGGTGTCATGTTCCCGGGCGGGAACGCGGTCAACGTCGCCGTCAACGCGGTGCGCTGCGGCGGCTCGGCCGGCTACGTCGGCGTTCTCGGCACCGACGACGCCGGCCGGCTGCTGCACCGCGCGCTCGGCGACGAAGGCGTCGACCTCGGGCTGCTGCGCGTCGCGGACGGCGAGAACGCCCGCGCGATCGTGCGGATCGTCGAGGGCAACCGGGTGTTCGAGCACGGCGAGATCGGTGTCTCGGAGTTCCGCGTCGGCGCGGACGACCTCGCGGCCGCCGCCCGCGCCGCCGTCGTGCACACCGGCGAGTGCTCGATGACCGAGCCGGACCTGCCCGCTCTGGCGCAGGCCGCCCGGCTGCTGTCCTTCGACTTCTCCGAACGCCCCTGGGACTACGTCGCGCAGTGGGCCGGGCTGGTGGACATCGCGATCCTGTCCAGCCCGGAAGGTGAGGAGGCCGAGGCGGTCGAGACCGCCCGGCGAGTGAACAAGCTCGGGCCGTCCCGGGTCGTCGTGAGCCGCGGCGCCCAAGGTGCGGTGCTCCTGGGGCCCGGCGGGCTCGCCGTGGCACCGGCCGGCACCGGTCCGATCGTCGACACCCTGGGCGCCGGCGACGCCCTCATCGCACGTCTGCTGGTCGGCCTCGCCAGCGGCGAACCCGACGACGTCGCGCTGCGCGCGGCCACCAAGTACGCCACCGCCACGTGCGCGCAGCATGGCGCCTTCGGCTATGAGACGACGCTCGACGCGAACGGAAACCCCGCTTCCGTCCGGGCGTGACGACGCAACCCCCACCCCCAACAGATCACTCGCAGCCCCCTCGGAGGACATATGCGTACCCAGTCGCTGCGCCGCGGTGTCATCGCCGCCGCCGCAGCCGCCGTACTGGTGCTGACCGGATGCGGCGGCGCCAAGAACGGCGGATCCGCGCCAACCCCGCAGTTGAGCGCGACCGGCGAGAAGAGCGGCACGCTCTCCATCGTCACCAAGTTCGCCGACCCGAAGTACGCGCCGTACTTCGTCTCGGTCGCGAAGGCCTACGAGGCCGCGAACCCCAAGGTCAAGATCGACCTGCAGCAGGTCACTGACCAGCCGTACAAAGACAAGATCCGGGTGCTGTCGGCCGCCAACAAGCTGCCGGACATCTACTTCAGCTGGGCCGGCGACTTCGCCAACAAGTTCGTCCGCGCTGGCCTCGCCGCCGACCTGACCTCCGTCATGGGCCCGGACACCGAGTGGGGCAAGACCTTCACGCCGGCGTCGCTCAAGGCCTTCGAGTACGACGGCAAGAACTACGGCATGCCGATCAACCTCGACGGCAAGTACCTCGCCTACAACAAGACCGCCTTCACCAAGGCCGGGATCACCAGCCCGCCGGCGACCTTCGAGGACCTGCTCAGCGCCTGCGGCAAGCTCAAGTCGGCCGGGTACACGCCGATCGCGCTGGGCAACCAGTTCGGCTGGCCGGCGATCCACTACATCACCCAGCTCAACGCGTACAACGTGCCGGCCGAGCAGCTCGCCAAGGACTACGACCCGGCCAACGGCGCCTTCACCGACCCGGGCTACGTCACCGCGCTGCAGCAGTTCAAGACGCTCACCGAGACGTGCAGCAACCCGTCGGCCAACGGCCTGAGCCACGAGGCCGCGCAGGCCAACCTGGTCTCCGGCAAGGCCGCCATGCAGTACATCGAATCGCTGGAGTTCCAGGTGCTCACCGCCAAGGGCGGCGCCCCGAAGGAGCTGGCCGACAACTGGTCGTTCATGCGGCTTCCGGCCGCGGCGTCGGCCCCCGGTGACACCAAGGCGCTGACCGGCGCGCCGGACGGCTTCATGGTCAACGCGAAGAGCAAGCAGACCGCCCTCGCGGTGGACTTCCTCAAGTTCTTCAGCAGCCAGCAGAACGCGTCCAAGATCGTGAAGGATCTCGGCTGGCTCAGCCCGGTCGCCGACTCGGTCAACAACGAGAACGCGTTCCCCCAGCTGGTCGACACGCTCAAGGACATGGACCAGGCCAGCCAGTTCGCGATCTGGCTCGACACCGTCACCCACGCGGAGGTCGCGTCGGCATACCTTTCCGGTGTCGAGGGCATGCTGAGCGGCGACCGCTCGCCCGAGCAGGTCATGCAGGGCGTGCAGCAGGCGGCCGCCAAGGCCAAGAAGCAGGCCGGCTGATCCGGCCAGTGCGCCGGGCCGGCTCGACGATCACGAGCCGGCCCGGTGCACCGCGAATCCCGATTCGCACAAACCCAGATTTGTGTACGGTCCCAGTCAGGCAGGTGCCCAAGCCATGACAGCACTGCTCAGCCGCTGGCGGACCCTCGTGTGGGTGGCACCCGCCGTCGCCCTGCTCTTGGTGTTCGTCTACTTCCCGATCGTCGACAACATCCGGCTCAGCTTCTTCTCCTGGAGCGCGTTCGAGCCCGTCCCCGTGTTCGTCGGCCTCGAGAACTACCGCGTCGCGTTCGACGACCCGGTGTTCTGGCGCGCGCTGTTCAACAACACGGCGTACGCGGTGGTCTCGCTCGTCTTCCAAGTCGGGTTCTCGCTCGTCCTCGCGGCGGTCCTGGAGGAGTTCGTCCACCAGCGCCTGCGCGGCGTTCTGCGCACCATCTACTTCATCCCGGCCACCATCTCGATTACCGTCGCCGGAATCCTGTTCTCGTTCCTGTACAACCCGCAGTTCGGCCTGGTGAACAGGCTGCTGACCGCGGTCGGCCTGGAGTCGTGGAACCACG